>JAIRLY010000326.1 GCA_031259075.1 Dysgonamonadaceae bacterium
AATCTTTTTGAATGGCTGATTGATCCGTCGCCGCCTCGAAAATTACTGGCAACACCATCGGTTCAGCAGGAGTTCATATGGTAAAAGCTGTTCCTATTTTGGACACTAGTGATATGAAATAATGTTGTGCCTTCATCGCTTCGTGCAATAATTGTATCATTCTCAATTGATATACTTTTGTAAACTATAGGCAAGATATTTATTCCATTTAGTGTTAGCAGGCCAATTCTACCTTCATCTATTTGGCCTTCCTTTCCGCCTATTTTTGCTTCAAGAAATTCATTACGAATATTTCTTAACGAAGTATATTGAGACTGAATAATAATTTTCTCATCGAATGTCATTAGGCCACATTTTCCATTTTTTTTGAAGATAATTCTTTGTATGTCAATTAAAAGGCCGTCCCACGAAATCTCAAATTTACATGGCAAAATTTCATTTCCAACTTTATCAACAAATCCATATATTTGTTTTCCATCTTTCTCACGGATCATAGTTTCATAACCGTCTTTTCTATCAAACAGATATGTGTAATTAGAAACAAATATCGCTCTACCGTTTTTATCAATAATTTGTTCTATCTTTCTATTTAATTTCTCATTATATATTTCTACTTTGTAATTTCCATCGCCTAAAAAATCTACATCAAGAAATTGTGGTTCAAACAACACCTTGCACTCTGAAATACTGTATATTCCCATGGGTACGTCATCAGGGTCTGACCATTTATCTTCATTATAAAAAGTAAAACAATCATCATTTGAAATATCATAACCAATGTCTCCAAATATAGGCTCAACTATCCATTCACCTGAATAGTTTATAATTCCCCATTTGCCCTCTTTCCAACCACCATAATGTGCCTTCAAATATTGATGACAATTGTCAAATGCTCCATCATAAGAGAAAGACTTTATTTCATCAAATTTACAAGAGACAACTTCTTTTCCTGTTTTATCAATCACTCCCCAGAGTTCTTCTTCGGTCCAATATCTACCAGTATTGTATTTATTATCCCATTTTTTATCTTTTGTCCATTTCCCTTTGCAAACAAGTGCCAAACCATTCTCAAAATCAAACGCATAAATATACTGTGGCTTGATAACTTCTTTTCCTGTATTATCAGTATAACCCCAAAATCCAGCATTATCGTAATAATCAGAAAAATATGCAAGGTTAACCCATCTTTCATAAATACCACAACTCTTTAAGTCAGAGACCATAAACATACCGTCAGAATAATCAGATATGGAATTATAGTTATCTATTCTCTCAAAAACGAATTCTTTGCCTAGTTTGTCAATAAAAAGAGTTATATCCGTTTTATTTTCTTCATCCCGACGTGAAACAATAGCATAACCATTTTGAAAATCACGTACATAATTATAAATAGGTTGTATTATAAATTCCATATTTGCATCCACAAAACCGTATTTGCCTTCAGCCACAGCGACTTTTGCCAAGCCTTCATGAAAAGAACCCAAATAACAAAATTCCTGTTCCGTTGCACGTCTCCCATCAGGATATGCAAATGTAGCAATACAACCTATATTAAAGGCCTGACTTCCAGGTAAATTTACTTTGAGTAAATTTGTTTCATCATCTTTCCATAGAGAACAGTTTTGCCAGAAACAAGTCTTTTTAATGAGAATTTCATCGTTTTCAAAAAAAATATCGTTAAACATAGTAGGTTCAATTTTCTGTTTATTCATATTTACCTCTTCCTATAACCAAAAATGATTATAATAGAAATTTAATCAACGTCAATACCATATTTTAAAAAATATTCCAAAATTTTCAAAAAAATGTCGCATAACTACGGCATATACGCCCTCCTTCGTATATACCACCTGTTGGATGGTATATACGAATGTGAAAAAAGCGTCAAGCGTTTTGGCGTTTTTTTTGACAAAAAGCCGCGTCAATTCCAATCCGCCAGCAATTCCCCGGTAAGAGAGCTTATCTTTTGCCGCAGCCTGCCGGCCCGCGACTTTGCGGCGCTGAGGAATTGGAGCACAAGCCGCGTAGCGGCTTGCCGTTGTGCGGCTTGCGCCGGTGGCGCAACCCAACACGCGGGACATGGGTGTGGGGGCGTTGCGGGGGGAGAAAACCCCCGCAGAGGGGGTAGGGCGCAACCGTGTGCGCCCGGAGGGGGAGACTTCCCCCAACCCGCCGAGAGCCGCGTATGCCGATTTTCAGTTAGGAGTTAGGAGTTAGGAGTGGGGCTAACAGCCGCGTATGCCAGTCGCCCTTGTCGTGTTGAAGGCAACGAACAAACCGAAGCCCGCCTTCGGTACGCTAGCGCGGAGCGCACGTAAACCCGCTGGCGGGCGCTGGCGGGCTGGCGGGGGTAAATGTTTGTTTAGTAAAAATATTCAAAAAAAAGTGAAAAATCGTATTTTTTTTCTAAAATTTATTGACCTAATGACGATAGCAGGATATAAATAGGATATGTGGCAGAAAGTGGCGAATTGTGGCGAAAAAATCGCAGAAAATTGCGGAGTTTCCTTCCTTGCTTAACGGAGGCTACTGCAACACGCTTGATGACAAGGGACGGATAACGTTTCCGGCAGCCCTGCAACGGGCGCTTGCAAGCGACAATCTAGTGATAACTCGTGGGATAGAGCAGTGCCTGTGGGTCTTCACGCCTGAAAGGTGGCGTGAGTTCGCCGAAAAGTGGGAGCAGGCTTCGCCGATGCTAAAGGATGTCCGCAAGATGCAGCGCCACTTTTTGGGCTGGGCGGCGGAGCTTGAGATTGATAAATCGAGTCGTATAGCGATACCGCAAACATTGCGCGAGTACGCCGGGCTCAAGCGGGAATGTTTTGTCATAGGCGTGGGGCGGCGTATTGAAATTTGGGATGCTGCCGTGTACAAGGCGGTAAACGAGGGTGAAGACGGTGAGAATCTGGCGCTGGCGGCGGAACAGTTTGGCGAGTTATTTTGAGGGTCTGTCATACTCCGGTGTTACCGGAGGAGACGGTGCGTTTTCTTGCAACGGAGAGGCTTGCCTCCTGTGCGGAGG
>JAIRLY010000339.1 GCA_031259075.1 Dysgonamonadaceae bacterium
ACTAATTTCGGATTAGAAATTTTACTTATATCAAAAATATCAATCATTTCTGCCGAATGAGTTGCTAATGCCAATTTTGACGCGTCATTATTTAAAATAAAATCAGTTCCATACAAATGCGTATTTTCATAATCGGGTAATTCTTCATAAGTTTTAGGAGGGAAATTTCCTGCAAAACCAATTAAACTGCCATCGAAATTCAGCAGTACAATTCGTCCTCTTACATCTCTACTTTGTCCGATCAGACAGTCTTTTCCCATGAAAAGCTTATCAAATAAAACCATAGAATCTTTTTGATGGAAATATAAATATCCCGAATAATTATAAACTGTATCCGGTCTAATGGCGGATTTAAAACTCCTTTTTATATCAAATTCTAAAAATTTTTTTTGAAAAAGATCGTACACGTAAATATTATTATTAGTTACAGACTTTTGAAAACCCCCAAAAGCCGCTATATCTTCCGGGCCACTGCCTTTGGACAAAAATTTTGCCCCTGCATTTCCATAAATATCATACAGTTCTATAAGAGGTTCTCCTTTTTGATTTTCTATTACAAGGATCGAATCATGTAATAAAATCGCTTCCGGATCCAGCAACAAGTCTTCATTAAGAAGAATTTGCCCTTCGATGTTAAACCGATCCTCCGAAAATGACAAATTACTCTCTTGGCGATTACATCCTGTTATATTCATCAAAAACAGGAACGATAAAAAATAGATATATCTTTTCATAACTTTTTTCAAATAAAAAAGGCGTTCCGTTTTGTTCGAATTTGAATCAAAATTTTAACCTCAAAAACAGACTCAAAACGGAACACTCTTTATTTTCCTCTAATCAACATTAAGGATATATGCTCATAGGTCCGGTACTCACTCCTGTAATAGATCCGGCAGATGTAACCACTGTATAAGTGCAGGGTGAAGAATCTTCAGCTTCGCAAATTACTTCAAAAGCATTTGCTTGCATCAAAGCAATGTTTCGTAGCGTCAATCTACTTTCGTGTGTCTTTCCATTTTTGAAGGAAAAATTAAATGCTAACAATCCGATAGCAAACAAACTCAACAACAATTTCGTTTTCATAAAACTAAAATTCACAAATGAGATATCCTTTGCTTGTCCCCACATGGCCGGAAGGAGCTGTAATCGTACATGGATCATCGGTTTCTAAATTACAGTACATTTCACCTGCATTTGCTTGCATCACAGCAATATTTTGCAATGCAACCCCCTTTTTACCTTCTCCGCATCTTTTCATAGAGAAATTAAATGCTAACAATCCGATAGCAAATAAACTAATAAACATTTTTACTTTCATAACTTTTACAATTTAATAAATTAATACATTTCATTTGTCACATATATATTTCTTTGATAATAATTCCATCGTTTCTTTCATTTCGTCTATTGCCGCATTATGAATTTTTACCTCAGAATTAATTACATTCCGCGCATACTCCATTGCCTCACAATATTTACCTTGTTCTTCAAACAGAAGCGCCAATAAATATTTTGGATATAATCGCCCTGGAATAATTGCGTTTGCATACTTATAATGTTGTTCGGCCTCCATATATTTTTTCTCAATCTTGCAACAATCGCCCATTTTAATATAGAGTACGGGATCGGAAATATAATCTTTAGCTTCATTTAATATTTGTTTCCCATACCTGCAATCTCCGCTTACAGCTAATGCTGTTCCATAATATAACAGGAAAAGCCCGTTATCTTTCATATTCGGATACAAATCTTTATATATGCTGACGGAAGTTTCATAATTTTGATTACTATACTCCAAAACAGCCTTTCTCCATCCAATATAACCATTGATTTTCTTTAAATTATTTGTTATCAAAACAGAGACCGATAGTATACTTAGCACAAATACCGCTTTGACGAAAAAGCAGGTACTCTTGTGGCGGATTGGAAAACAAATTAGTGACTTGGCTCTGTTGTTTTCCGGTAATGTGACGTCACTATTTAACAGCCCGATAAGAATAACGAAAATTATGCTGACAGGCATACAGTGTAACGGGTAAGAAAAAAATGACATTATTAATATGGTTGTAAAACTCGAAAAACAGGAAACAAGAAGAAAGAACGTTACGTCATTTCGATTCCCAACCTCTTTAAATTTTCTTGCAATTCTTACAATCAAAGATATTATAATAGACATAAACAGCAATATTCCAACGATTCCGGTTTCCACCGCTATTTGAAGAAACTCATTGTATGCAATTTGCACATTGTCTGCCACAAACATTTTTGTCGTTTGTTCTGGATGCGCTATGAAATATTTCGCCTGCCAATCATTATAATCTGCTGCAAATCTATTGTGTCCCACACCTGTAACAGGATTTACTTTAAGCATATCCCACGCCACTTCCCAAATGAACAAACGACCATAAGCGGAATTTGCTTTTAGTTGATATAAGCCGTAACCGCCGGCAAACAATAAACCTGCGATAAAACAAAGGACAATGATTTTTTTTACCCAACTTGTCTTGCTGATTATTTTTCTTATTCGACGGTGATAATAAAAAAGAAGAGCCACTATGCAACCTCCCGGTAAACCAATCCATGCCGTTCGAATTAATGTGGAGATCAAAATAACAACAATTATTGACAGGGTTAAAAACGCTACTGTTTTGATTTTTTTTATGTGTTTTCCCGTGATATTCGGGAACAAGTACCATGTTAAAATTATCGGGAATAAAACAGCCAAATATAGAGAAAATACGGCAGGATTTGATGTTGTTCCTGTAACACGAAAATCGTTATTATACGAAGGAAACAATCCATATAACTGAAATAAACCGATTAAAGTTTGAATCAACGCAGAGAAGACAATGAAAATCACTACGAAATTTATCTCTTTTTGAGAACATATCCCGAGTTGATTCGAAATATGTTTTGTTGTAAAATACAGTAGTAATAAAGATAATATATTGACAACATCACTAAAAATTGAACTCCTGATTATACACCAAATCGAAAAACAAACAATAAGAATATCACATAAATTAATGCTAATACGTTTTATCTGTTTAATGAACACATTAAACATCATCCATACAGAAAGTAACAACATAATAGCCTGAAAATAAAATTCTTTAGAAGAATTTATTCCAAACATTAATTCCGATGAAATGATATAGATGTCAAGTAATAACACACAAATAAATATCAATGATATATACTTGTCTAGTTTGTGATATTTTTTTATGAAACAATCTGTCACTATTTGATTTTCCATTATTTATTTCCGTTATATTTTTTATATTAGACACATGAAAGTAAAAAAAGGTACTATGACGCAAAAAAAATATTTACAGACCTGTTTTGTCATTCTCTTTGAAAAATTCTTTGAGTCTTTTCAGTGAAACACATATATGATTTTTAACGGTCTGAACGGAGATGCCTAATTTCTCGGCAATTTCCTTTTGCTTATATCCGTCCACGTAGTACATCAACAGTATTTCCCTGCCGCGAGCATAAAGACGGGAGAGATATTTTTCGAGCGCCTCGCTAAAATCGTTGCCAGCCGGTCGACGGCCATACCCGAAAAGGATGTCTTCGTCCCTCTTTTCCAAGAGGATGATCCTGCGGTTCTTTTCGTCGCGAATGAAATTAAGAGCCTTGTTTCTGGCCATTTGAAACAGATAACCGGAAAGGGAAGTATGCAGCACGATCAATTCTCGGTTTGTCCACAGTTTGATAAACACTTCCTGTACAATATCTTCCGCGTCGTTACGGTTACAGACTATATTTTCCACGAAAAAATACAATTTGTTATAATACTCCATATAGATCCGATTATAACATGCATAATCGCCCGCCTTTAAGCCTTCTATCAACTGCTGTTCCACACTGTTCGTTTTCATGTCTTTATTGTTTCATTTTTATAATTTAGCCCAAAGTCATCGAGCGCCTTGCCTGAGTACGAATAATGGCAAAGCATGTTTTCAATCAAAAAACATACCGCCCGATATTTCAGACTGTCTGCCGCATTTGCGAAATAGTGCGCCAATACTTTTTCCAGTTCCGCACGGTTATTGCCGGCGAACACCAGCGCCTGTTCCAATCGCGACGGCTGACGGTCGCAAGCAACTGCCAATGCCAAAACGATACTGATATAAATCCCCCATCTGTCTGTCGAAAAAACGCTCCGCATGATTTTACTTTTTTTGTTACTTTAAATTCCATTTGTTATCTAACGAATGTTTTGAAATTTTTTCCGCAAATTAAAAGCGGAGCGCTTAATAAACCGCTTAATAAAGTACTTAATCCCGAAAAAAAACTCATTATCGTTTTTTTAAGTGATTTATTAAGCGCTCGGCGATTATCGGTTAATCCAACTTGGCCAGTCAATTAGTCAGTCCTTAAAACTATATTAATTCATTGTTAATCATGGGAATAGCCGAGACCTGTTTCGTACTCTTTTGTCGGATATGATTAATCCCAAGCACGAACTGGCATTACTGGCCGATAAGATCCGACTGGTCATATTTTGATAACGAATATGATACCCCTCCCCAAAGAGCTTGTATATGAGACCGTGGCAAAAATGTTTCGATCCTATCGGATTAAGCCGGACAAATCAGTCGTTTTCCTGATATTCTTTAGGCGTCATGCCATACAGAACTTTAAAGCATTTGGAAAAATATGCCGGAGAAGAAAAGCCTGTCCGGTATGCTACTTCGCTGATTGAGAGATGTTGTTGTTTTATCAAAACGGCAGCTTTCTTCAGACGGTAATCACGCAAGAAATCTACCGGAGAGACGCCTGTCAATTCTTTTATTTTCCGGTGCAGATGACCACGAGAAAGGCCGAGCATCCCACTCAGTCGCTCAATGTTGTATTCCGAGTCGGTGTAGACGTCTTCTATCTGCATCAGGAAACGTCGCAGGAATTTATCGTCTATATTTTCCGCTTTTTCAGGTTCGGCCAAAAGCAAATGATTCTCCTGAAGTTTCTGTAATAATTGCTCCCGAAATGTTTTCCGGTCTTCAAGCAAACGGACAATTTTAACTTTCACATATTGTATATGAAAAGGTTTCTGTATATAGCTATCCGCACCTCTGAATACGCCGTATAAACGCTGTCGTTCGTCCGTCAACGCCGTCAGCAGGATGACGGGTATGTGACTAAACGAAAGCGTTGTCTTTATATAACGGCATAATTCAAATCCGTTCATATCCGGCATCATCACATCACTAAGTACCAGCGAAACATTTTTTTCCTCCAAAACGGAAACGGCTTCCGCACCGGTGGAGGCCACAAGTACTGCAAATTGTTCTTTTAGCTCCTTTTCAAGATAAGCGCGAACCTCATCATCGTCCTCTACAATTAATATGGTATACGGATAAGAAATATTCAGCATTTCTTTGATGCCTGAATCGTCCAACTGCGACGCCTCATACGATAATGGGGATCTATCATACTCCGTATCTTGCTCGCCTTCCGGATGCCCTTTGCCCACACGCAAAGAAATCGTAAATCGCGTATGTTTCCCCGGCTCACTTTCAACAGCGACATCGCCTTTATGCATACGGATATATTCCTTCACAAGATGCAGTCCGATGCCGGTACCCGACGAATGTGATCCCGTATAAAAGCGGTCAAACAGATAGGGAATATTTTCTTTGTCGATGCCACGACCGTTATCCTCTATCGAAATATTCAACCGGTCGTCCTGTCGCGAAATGCAAACTGTTATTGCACCGTTTTCGGGAGTAAATTTAAACGCATTGGATAGCAAATTCACGAGGACTTTCTCCATCATATCCGTATCTAACCGGAGCTTACACTCCTTAATGTCGGAAATAAATTTATATGTTATACCTCGAACTGCCGCCATACTGTCAAAATATGTCATCACTTCACGCGTGAAGTTTATGATATTAAGCTCCTTTAGTTTCAATTTCTCCTGTTGATTTTCGATCTTACGGAAGTCAAGCAACTGGTTTATGACACGCAACAGCCGGTCGGCATTTTTCCGTATCAGCAGCAAGTCGTCGAGATACGCGGAATCCTGCAATAAGTCGATTAACCGGTCGAGCGGAGACAAAATCAATGTCAGGGGCGTCCGCACCTCATGCGATACATTCGTAAAAAACTGCAATTTCTGAGCCGTGACCTCCTTTATTTCCGCATTGAGTTCCACCAATTTATGACGTTGCTCCTCTTCCTTTTTGTTTATCTCACGCAAGATTCTGTTCGTTCTCGTCATCTTGCGATTAATATAAAAAGCATAAACCGTAAGAATCACAAAAGCGATCATCAATACGGAAATAATCAACAACGAACTTTGCAAAAAACCGAAACGGTCAAACAACAGATCAATCCTCGAACGCTGTGTTTCTATACGTTGCTGGTAATTTATCAACTGGTCGGACTGCAACAATAACGTACGTGCGACCGATTTATCTACAAGCGCCGTTTGAAGCGGGATAAAATGCTCTACCGCCTTCCCTTCGGCCAGACGGACGGCCGCGCGTATAATCTGTTCTGCCCCAGTGGGATACATAAACGAAGTATTGATCCTTCCGTCGGCAACAGCCTCCAGGCCTGCCCCCGGAACCGCATCCACGCCAATAATATGAAGCTCCTTTCCTTTGACCGAATCCCGTTTCATAAAAAATTCACGCGCCGCAATTGCCATCATATCATTATGAGCATACACAAAGTCGATTCTTTCGGGCAACTCCATACGCGCTATACGTACGGATGCCGTATCGTAACGCCACTCCCCTTCCAGTTTAATAAACGTAATGTCCGGACGACCGGCAAGCGCTTCAACAAAACCATCATGACGTTCTTTTGCCGGCGAGGAGGTAGACAATCCCCATATTTCAAGGATGACGGCGTCGGGTGGTAAATATTCGGTCGCATAATGTCCCGCGTTTCGGCCGATTTCATAATTGCTTGCGCCGACAAACGTAGTATATAATTCCGTATTTACTTTACGATCCGTAATGATGGTAGGTATACCCGCCGTGAACGCCTCCTCCGCAACGGCAGTAAGCGGTTCGGATTCGTTCGGCGAGATAATCAATACATCAACTTTCATATCGATCAATTCGCGAATTTGCATGATTTGCTGCCGGTTATTCGTATCGGCATTACGAATAACCAATTCAAGATGATCATAATTAGCGGCTTCAATCCGCACTTCACGGATCATGGTTTGCCGCCAGGCATCATCCAACATACATTGCGACAAACCGATCACATATTTTTTTTCTTCTTTAACGAAACTGCACCGGCAGAAAAGAAATATGTAAATAATCAGTAAAACGATGTTTTTTGCGTTTTTCATGCATCATTTTGTAACATTCACCGTTTCGGCTTACACATTGAACCGGAAGTGCATGATATCACCGTCTTGTACGATATACTCTTTCCCTTCTACGTTCATCTTTCCTGCCTCTTTCACGGCCGCTTCCGAACCGTAATGGATATAATCGTTATATTTGATAACTTCCGCCCTGATAAATCCCTTTTCAAAGTCGGTATGAATAACGCCTGCACATTGCGGCGCTTTACTTCCTTTACGATACGTCCAGGCGCGCACCTCTTGTGGTCCGGCAGTCAGGAACGTCTCCAGATCAAGCAGCCTGTAAGCGGCTTTTATTAAACGATTTACACCGGACTTTTTAAGTCCGATCTCACCGAGGAACATTTCGCGTTCTTCATACGTTTCCAACTCGGCGATCTCGCTTTCTATCTTAGCCGCAACAACCAGCATCTCCGCCTGTTCGGAATTTACGGCGTCCCGTACCTTATCAACGAATATATTACCTTTTACGGCGCTTGCTTCATCAACGTTGCAAACATACAAAACCGGCTTATTCGTCAAAAGGAACAATTCACGTGCGATCTTCCAATCATCCTTTGATTCGAACATAACGGTACGGGCATTTTTTCCCTGTTCCAACGCTTCTTTATACCTTACGAGGACGTCATATATCTGTTTTGCCTGTTTATCGCCTCCCGTCTGCGCCTGTTTTTGAACCTTCAAAAGCCGACTCTCTACCGTTTCAAGGTCTTTTATCTGAAGTTCGGTGTCAATGATTTCCTTGTCGCGTACAGGGTCAATGCGTCCGTCCACATGAACGACATTAGGGTCGTCAAAACAACGCAATACATGAATAATCGCATCTGTCTCACGAATATTTGCAAGGAACTTATTACCAAGGCCTTCGCCCTTACTGGCGCCCTTTACAAGACCTGCTATATCAACAATTTCAACTGTTGTAGGAACGATTTTCTCCGGAAAAACAAGTTCCGCAAGCTTATTCAATCTCTCGTCCGGTACCGTAATCACGCCTACATTAGGGTCTATCGTACAAAACGGAAAATTTGCAGATTGCGCCTTTGCATTCGATAAACAGTTAAACAAGGTAGACTTACCCACATTCGGAAGCCCGACAATACCACATTTTAATGCCATACTATTTTTTATTTAATAAGATGCAAAAGTACATGAAAATTCTGCGATTTCCAAGCGCGCACGAAATGAAAATGATTCAATGCGCTTCAAACCAGTTCCTCCCTTCTCCGCAATCTGCGATCAAGGGCACCTGCAGGCTGATAGCGCCTTCCATTTCTTCGAGAACTATTTTACGAACCTTTTCGAGTTCATCCTTATATACATTGAAATTCAATTCGTCATGTACTTGAAGAATCATTTTGCTTTTAAGATTTTCCGATTCAAAGCGTTTATATATATTTACCATAGCGACTTTTATAATATCGGCAGCGCTGCCTTGAATCGGAGCATTAATAGCATTACGTTCGGCATAACCCCTTACGATCGCATTGTTGGAACATATATCCGGCAGGTACCTGCGCCGGTTGTACAACGTTTCTACATATCCCTTCTCTCGAGCAAACCGTATGCTCTCATCCATAAATTCCTGAATACGCGGATAAGTTTTAAAATAGCCGGTAATAAGTTCTTTTGCTTCCGTCCTCGTAATCGCAAGACGCTCGGCTAAACCGAATACCGAAATACCGTAAATAATACCAAAATTGGCAGTTTTCGCTTTACGACGCATATCGAAAGTCACGTCTTCATCGGAGATGCCATAAATTTTTGCGGCAGTGGCCGAATGAATATCCGCGCCATGAACGAATGCGTCTATCATATTTTTATCCATGCTTATATGTGCCATTACACGAAGCTCTATCTGCGAATAATCCGCCGAAAAAAACACACAATCATCATTATCGGCAATGAATGCCTTACGTATTTCACGTCCCATATCATCGCGAACCGGTATATTCTGAAGATTCGGATTGGTCGAACTCAACCGTCCCGTTGACGTCACTGTCTGGTTAAAGGATGTATGTATCTTTCCCGTTTCAGGGTTTATCAACTTTGGCAAAGCATCAATATAAGTGCCTAACAGTTTTTTAATGCCCCGGTAATCAAGCAGTGTCCCAACTATTTGATGTTTGTGGCGTAATTTTTCCAGCGTTTCCTCACTCGTACTGAATCCGCCGGTTTTCGTTCTTTTTATCTTTTCATCGGTGATCTTCATATTGTCAAAGAGCACATCCCCCACCTGTTTCGCAGAATTAATATTAAATTCCATCCCTGCAAGTTCATATATTTCCCGTTCCAGGATCTGCAGTTTCTCCGTAAGGAGCACCGAATAGCGGCTAAGCGCTTCCGTATCTAATTTCACGCCGGTAAATTCCATCTCGGCAAGCACGTACACCAAGGGCATTTCTATGTCATAAAACAACGATTCCAGCGCATTTTCTCGCAGTTTGGGTTCAAAAAAATTCATCAAACGTAATGTCACATCCGCATCTTCCGCCGCATATTCGGTAACCTTTTCAACCGGCACATCACGCATCGTAAGTTGACCTTTCCCTTTCGGACCGATCAACGATTCGATAGAAACAGGTTTATAATTCAAATATGTTTCCGACAAATAATCCATACCATGGCGTAATTCCGGATTGATAAGATAGTGTGCTATCATTGTATCAAATAACGGCCCATTTAAGCATACGCCATATTTACGTAACACAAGTATATCAAATTTTATATTCTGCCCGACTTTTTCAATCTCTCGATTTTCCAACACCATGGCAAACTGTGAAACAATTTTCATCGCATCGTTCATGGCTTCCGGTACCGGAACATACCAAGCCTCCAATTCTTTTATTGCAAATGACATCCCGACAAGTTTCGCCGTAACCGGATCTCTCCCGTCTGTTTCCGTATCAAAAGCTATCCGCTTACGACTGCCCAAAACACGCACCAAATCGGATATCTTTTCTCCATTATCAACAAGATAATAGGAATGAGAAACCGATGTTATGTCTTTGAGAATCGAATTTTCCGAAAAAGTCACTTCGTTATCGGGAGATGTTTCATTGTCGAAGACGCTTTCATCGAAAAGAGAAAGTTGTGCACCTTGCTTTTGTCCGGCTAATTTTTTTTTGTCCGGTTGGCGCCGGCTGCTCATGTCCATTCTCGTTAAAAAAGAATTAAACTCTAACTCCCGGTAAATTTCAACCAGACGATTTTCATCCGGTTTTTCACGGATGCACAATGCCGCATCAAATTTTATGGGAATATCCGTTACAATCGTTGCCAAAAATTTTGAAAAGCGTATATTTTCCACATTACGCTCTATTTTATCCTTGAGACTGCCCTTAAGCTGTCCCGTATTAGCAAACAAATTTTCAACAGAGCCAAATTCAATAAGCAGTTTTTGCGCCGTCTTCTCTCCTATCCCCGGACATCCCGGAATATTATCGGAAACATCCCCCATCAACCCCAATAAATCGATCATCTGACATACGGACGTCAATCCGTATTTTTCAAGAACTTCCGACGTCCCCAAAGTTTCATAATCGCCTCCGAACTTCGGCCGATATTGGAAAATATGCTCGGAAACCAATTGTCCATAATCTTTGTCGGGGGTTGTCATATACACATCAAATCCCTCTTTTTCCGCTTGTTTTGATATCGTGCCGATAACGTCGTCCGCTTCATATCGTGGGACTTCCAATATCGGGATATTATATGCTTCAATAATATCTCGTATCACCGGAACCGATTCTCGTATAACTTCCGGAGTCTCTTCACGCTGCGCTTTATATTTCTCAAAAACTTCGTGGCGAAAGGTCGGGCCTGGAGGGTCAAATCCGATGGCAACATGAGTGGGATTAATTCGCCGCATAACATCTTCGAGCGTATTCACAAAGCCGAAAATGGCAGAAGTATTTACCCCCCTGGAATTAATGCGGGGATTTTTGATAAAAGCATAATAAGAACGATAAATAAATGCATAAGCATCAATCAATAACAGTTTCATAAAGTAGTTTGTTTTTTTTATTAAGCAATATGATACAAAACCAAAATAGATCATTTCAACGCGTAAAAATATAAAAAATAATGACAATACACATTATCTTTTATCAAATATCTCATAGAATCCTGTTTTCACCGCTATATCCCGGCTTGTTTTGGCGTTTCAAATTTGACAGGATTCTTTGTTTATGCTTTTTTTATCCTCTTTTTTTTCAGATTACAAACATAGGGACTATATTTGCACACAATATTAAAAATGAAAATGATAGACAGACCACAAATAGTAACCCCGGTAGCTCCTGAATTTGAACAATTTAAGGAAGACCTTTCAACTGTACTCTATAGTGAAGCTCCGCTTTTGCAATCTGCGATTGAACAAGTTTTGCGCTCTAACGGTAAACATATACGTCCTCTTTTGCTGCTTTTAACAGCCAAAGCATGTGGAAATCCGACCAAAATAACACAAATGGCTGCCGTTATTATTGAAGTGCTGCATACAACCACTCTCATTCATGACGATGTGGTAGATGAAACCAAGCAACGCCGCGGAGTAGCCTCTCTTAATGCTGTCTTCGATAATCGTATTGCCGTATTAACAGGAGATTATATGCTGGCAGGAACAATTTTACGTGCAGCAGAAACAGGTAATATAACCATAATAAAAATAATAGCAAAAGTTTGCCGAGAACTCTCGGAAGGAGAACTTATGCAGATTGATAATGCGGAAAAACATACGGTAAATGAAGATGATTATCTTAAAATGATTAATAAAAAAACAGCGTCCCTTTTCTCAGCCTGTTCCGAGATTGGAGCTGTTTCCGTGAATGCGCCAATAGAAACAATAAAAAAATGCCATCTCTTCGGCAAATATTTAGGCTATTGTTTCCAAATAAAAGATGACATCTTTGATTACTACGATGATTTGAATATCGGAAAACCGACCGGAAATGATATCCGTGAAGGGAAAATCACATTACCACTTCTTTATGCATTAAAAACGGCTCCGGAAAAAGAATCGACTCATTATATGAAAATCATAACCCAACAAGATTTCACCCCGGAAAACGTATCGGCGTTGATCGTTTTCGCAAAGCGACACGGCGGTATCGAATACGCAGAAAAACAACTGAAAAAATACAAACAAAAAGCAAATGAAATAATCAACAACTTCCCCGAATCAGAAGCCCGTAACGGCTTACTTTTGCTGGCTGATTATTTTACAAAGCGCGCTAATTAATAATTGACAACAAATCTGTTTCCGTCGGAAAGGCCGTTTCTACTGTTTAATCCGTTTCGTGTAAATAAAGGCTACATTCAATCCGTCCGTCCGTCCGAATAATTCGCGCCATGTCACCTGTCTCTACATAAATCCCGCGCCTGATTCAGCGCTTGAAAATCGCTTGTTCGGCAGTTGAAAGGAAAAAGAACAACTTTATTCTCCCAGCCTTTTTTCTATATCAGCGACAAGGCTGCTGGCACCGATCCGAAATAAATCCCTGTTAAGCCATTTTTTACCTAATACTTCTTTCACAATGGTATAATAACGTACCGCATCTTCGGCAGTTTTTATTCCCCCTGAAACTTTTACACCAACTTTTCTTCCGGATATATCTGCATATTCCTTAATCACCTTACATATGATATAAACCGCTTCAAGCGTAGCTCCGGGATATCCTTTCCCAGTAGATGTCTTAATAAAATCCGCCCCCGAATAAGCGGCAAGAATCGTTGCCTTCTTTATATTTTCAGCAACTGCAAGCGCCCCGGTCTCAATAATAACTTTAAGCTTCGCATCACGGCAACTATCTTTTATCTCACTTAATTCATCCGTTAACGTTTCATAATCTTCTTCCATAAAATATCCCAAGTTCATTACCGCGTCTATTTCATCAGCGCCGGCCATTACAGCCATCGCAGTTTCCGCAATTTTAATTTCAGTAAAAGTCTGTGACGAAGGGAATCCTCCTGTCACCGACGCAATTTTCACCTCCTGCGCCGTTAGAGCCTGCTTAACGGTATCAACAAATAAAGGATACACGCATATCGCCGCGATATTCGGAACATTCGGAAGTTTTCCCTCATAATTATTAACTACATTGTCTACCATTGCCCAAACACTTTCTTTTGTATCAATACTTGTCAACGTCGTCAAGTCAATACACCCATGTATTTGTTTCAGGACATCCATCGTGAAATTTTCTTTGAAACACTTATCCAACAAAGAGTTGATAATCAACGAAATATCCTTATCCGTCGGAAGCGAAGAAAATTTACCGAAAGTTTCCCTGTATCTGTTTATTTCCGGGTAAGAAGATGCCGTTTCATGAGATCCGCTCACATCCGAATGAGAATGTTCCGGTTCAAATCCATATTGTTCCATGTTTAATTTGTTATTTTCCATTCCTATAATTTTGAATTGTTTTTATGACGTTCGCTATCACGCGCTGTCTTTTTTCTCAGATTTCTTTCAAAAGCATCCGTAAGGTCTACTCCCGTCTGATTTGCCAGACAGATTAAAACCCATAGTACATCAGCCATTTCATCGCTAATATCTCTGTTTTTATCGCTCTCCTTAAACGATTGTTCCCCATAAGTCCGAACAATGATATGCGCCAATTCTCCTACTTCTTCAGTAAGAATGGCCATATTGGTTAATTCGTTAAAATAACGAACTCCATAAGTTTTAATCCACTCATCCACAGCTTTTTGAGCATCTTTTACCGTTAAATTATCCATATTATCAACATTTTACAAACATAAAACGGCATTGCTAATTAAGCATAGTATAGCTTTTCTGCTTTTGCCAAACTTATATATGTGAAATTCAACTATTTGCGTTCTTTATCTTATAAAAATCCATATATAGTTAGCAATGCCCACAAAACAATTTGCAAATGTACATGAAATTTTTCAATTACACACAGACGAATAAAAATGTGTCCGGTAAAATTTATAGAAGAAATGTACATAAATGCTGGGGTTTTGCTTCATTAGAAATGATTAACAAAATATTTTTTGCGCAATGTTAATTATGAAAAATCTTTATTCCATGTTTTTTGTGTCAATAAAAATAGTCACCGGTCCATCATTCAACAGTTCCACTTTCATGTCGGCGCCAAATATACCGGTCCGAACTTCACGTCCTATCCGTAAACTCATTTCATCGCAAAAAGATTCATACAAAGGGATAGCAATATCAGGTTTAGAGGCATGTATATAAGATGGTCTGTTGCCTTTTTTCACCATAGCATGAAGTGTAAACTGGCTCACAACAAGAATTTCTCCTCCAACATCAGAAACGGAAAGATTCATAACGCCTTTTTCATCATTAAAGATGCGCAAATTAGCGATTTTTTTTGTTAACCATTCAATATCATCCCGACTGTCGGCATCTTCTATTCCAACAAGAATTAACAATCCCTGTCCTATTTTCGATTTCATTTCACCGTTAATTGTAACGGATGCATACTTTACGCGCTGTATAACTGTTCTCATTATTATATTGTTCTAATTATTATTTATTCATATACGACTAATTAAACGTCTTCCCGGGAATCCAATTCGGCTATTGTATTCCCCCTCGCAAGATTTGTATTCCCCCCCTCGCAAGATTTGTAGAGAGGATGGTTTTCAAAAAAAAGACTTTTGGTGCGAGTCCATACTTAGAAAAAATGATCCCATAATATTAAAGATTAAAAGAAATTCTATTCTTTTTCTTTAGCTAATGCTTTTATTATAGTTTCGGCTTTAGACTCGCCGATAAGTTCGGCAAGTTCATCTATCGGGACTTCCCGCAATCTTTTTATACTTTTATATTTCTTCAAAACAATGACTTTAGTTTTTTCGCCAATACCTTTTATCGAATCAAGTTCGGATACAACTTGTTTTTTACTTCTTACCTTTCGGTGAAAAGTAATACCAAATCGGTGTGCTTCATCACGTAAATGTTGTATTATCTTCAACGACTCGGACGTTTTATCAAGAACAAGAGGCACGGAGTCACCTGGATAAAATATTTCTTCAAGTCGTTTTGCAAGACCTATTATTGATATTTCATCAAGAAGGTTCAGCTTTTTAAGTACAGCGGCGGCAATATTCAATTGCCCTTTACCGCCGTCAATGACAATTAATTGTGGCAACGGTTGATTTTCTTCCAACAAACGACTATAACGACGTGTAACAACTTCTTCCATCGAAGCGAAATCATCGGGTCCCACAACTGTTTTAATATGAAAATGCCGATAGTCTTTTTTAGATGGTTTCGCTTTTTTAAAAACAACGCAAGCGGCAACGGGGCTTGTCCCCTGAATGTTCGAATTATCAAAACATTCAATATGCATCGGTAAAACCGGCAAATGCAGATCTTCCTGCATCGTCTTAAGTAATCTGACAATACGCTGTTCGGGATTAAATTTTTCAGTTTTTTTCAAGCTATCGACTTTATATTGTTTTACATTTTGCTCGGATAAATTCAACAGTTTTTTCTTATCTCCTTTCTGTGGGATCGTAAATAGTATCTGATCCGATATTTGTATATTAGGCAAAAACGGGACAATAATTTCGCGAGCTGTGCTGCCAAATCTTTCTCTCATTTCAATAATACCTAAACCAAGAAGTTCTTCTTTAGGTTCATCAAGTTTCTTTTTATATTCAAGCGTATAGACATGAACTATCGCGCCATTGCCTATATACATATAATTAACATAAGCAGATTTGTCATTTTCATCAAAAGAAAACACATCAATATTATTCAACGAAGGGGTAACAACGGTAGAGCGAGAGCGATAATTTTCTATCACATCATATTTTTCTTTTATCAATTGCGCTTCTTCAAAACGCATTTGCTCCGATAAACATCGCATTTGCTCCAATAAAAGATTCGTTATGCGAGAACTATTTCCTTTCAATATGTCTTTTATTTCGGCAATTTGTTCATTATACTTCTCTATAGACAGCAATCCTATACAGGGAGCATTACAACGTTTTATATGGTATTCAAGACAAACTTTATAACGACCCTGAGCAATAGATTCCGGAGTAAGCGGTAATTTACAAGTTCTTGTCCTATATATAGTTTTTATCATTTGAAGCATTGTTTTTGCAATATAGACGGAAGCATATGGTCCAAAATACTGTGAACCGTCTTTGACAATATTTCTCGTTTGAAAAACCCTGGAAAAATATTCGTTTTTTATAACAATGGATGGATACGTTTTATCATCTTTCAATAATACATTGTAGCGAGGACGATACTGTTTAATGAGGTTATTTTCCAATAAAAGCGCTTCTTCTTCCGAATCTACTACTATATATTTGATATCTCTTATTTGTTTAACAAGCACTTTTGTTTTATTTTGAAAATGATCTTTATGGAAATATGATGCAACTCTTCGTTTCAAGTTTTTTGCTTTACCGACATAGATAATAACAGCATTTTCATCTAAAAACTGATAACACCCTGTTTTTTCAGGAACAGTCGCAAGAATCAAATCCAAATGATCTTTATAATTGAACTCCATTATATTTATCTATTAAAAATTGTTCGGCAAAAATAGTAATTCTAAAATGTTTAATAAACATCCGACAGTTTAAATTTTATGTCAATTACTATTTTTTCTTTATATGAAAACTATATTGCCTTTTTCTATCGTGCAATTCTCATGTTCCACGTGAAACAAATCAAAAGAATTAGAAATTATAAATAAGGCCAACCATCAATTGAGGTCTCACATAATTTTCCAACATTTGCAATTGTATCTCAAAATTAGCTGCCATATCTTCGAATACCGGCAATAAAATCGGCAAATCATAATCAATGCCGGCGCCGAAGTCAAACCCAAATCTATAAGAATAATTTGATGTATAAGAGAATCCTTCTGAACAAGTTGAACATGCTCTCCTTGATTTAATACTCGCGATACAAAAGCCCGCAATAGGGTAAAAAGTCATGCTTTTACTTTGCATGACCGGGAAAAAATCCGAAATCAAATAAGGAAATAAATAATTAAAATTAAACGAAAAAACGTTCATAGTCGTATTATTCTTATTCAAATAGAAAGAAAAAGATGGCGCTATTCGAATGTCCTGAAAAAGATAATAATTAAGTTTTAATGTCGTAGCAAAATTATTAAGTTCTTCCCCAAAACCATAACCACTACTAATCCCCGCAGAAAGAACCTTCTCTTTTTGAGAGGAACAAAAATAAGCCGAAAAGATAAAAAGAAAAGTCAAACAAATTTTTTTAATAAATAATTTCATGTCTACATTGTTAATTTTTTAATACTATAATAATAGAGGGAGATCAGATTAGCATTCCCATTTACAATAACGAAAGTTATAATCATCCTACTACCAACATGTTATATCCTTTAGTCTTTTTCCCCTGTTTATGGGACGAATCTCGCAAAGATTAGCATTAATGCGTCATATTTAGCATAAAATTCTTGCCCTCATTCCATTCTGTAAATTGGAAATTGTTTTATGATTATCCGCAATTCGTCCTAATATAAATTCTTGACTTGAAATCCGTCGGATAACCAGCCGCAACCGTAACCAGCTGTTCAAGCAATTTTTCGCCAAAATATCTGTGATTGAATTTGTAACAGAACTCTTTCCGGTCAAACAGTTTTTCACTAAAATGTCGGTGATTGAATTTGTAACAGAACTCTTTCAGATAATACTGTAAATACTCTTTTGCCATTTGATGATGCATATCCAAAAGCAGCCGTTTCACATTGCCAATAGCAACATGCACCCATGGAAGTATCTTCGGGAGGTCTTCAGGCTTTACAAACCGAGCCTCATGCGATTTGACAACCGTTCCCAATTTGTTATAAAATATTGAATCGCCAAACGTTATTTCTGCCTGATTATCAACCCGTTTTCTAACAACATCTGTAATCGTATCAGCCTTCAAATCGTCAATTACATGCATATTCAGGTGATTGACACGCTTGGACTTTTTGCCCGGTTTAGGGTTTTCAACCACTGTACTTTCTGTCATCACAACTACTTTCGACTGATTTTGACTGCCTGCGCCACGTTTGAGTCTTTTATCTTTCCGATCTTCAGGTATCAGCGTAGTAATGAAGGCATTATCAAGTTCAATCTGACCTTCGAGCAGGTATTTGCTGTCGCATCTACCCGTCACGTCGCGCAGTTTATTGAGCAGTTCCTTACGGGGCCGGGGCTGATACCGTTTATGTCCAAGTTGCCGTTGCACTTCCGACACTGATATGGACTTCCTTGCGAACGCCGGAAAATACATGGCAACATACCCGTACCGAAAGGACAACTTTGTATGTTCTAAGACCGTTCCTGAACGCAACGACCAGCGGCTATAGCAATGCTTACATTCGTAATTCAGTTTGTTTTTGAGCCAAATATGTTCTTTGCTGCATTTGGAACAAACTACCCCGTTTTGCTCCTGTTGCGCCTTAAAATGCGCAATACCGGCATTTTCGTCAGGGAAATTTTGGGTAAAATTGAAACTATTCACGATGATTTTATTCTATTGAAATACTGTGCAATGATAATGAATATCTATGATATATGCAAATTTCTAATAAACTTTTTTTGCGCGCACATTCTTTACCCGCTTTTTCATTGTAGACATTATATGGATACTCATAATTGTTTTGATTACATTCCGTAAAACAAATGTCAATTCCAAGAAACAACAAATAGAGAGTTGATTCTGAGTTCATTTCTTACACACATTTTAAAAAAATATTAATGAACTAACATACTCCCACAGGGCTGACACATCTAATTTTTTAGAAGTTTACAGAGATATTGGTTGTCCCATCCGGCTTTTAATCGCTTACCTCTGACGCCGACTTTGGTCGTTTTTTCGTTTTTAAGCAGATTCAACGCGATGCGGTTGAGAATGGAATAATTTTGTGCGGCAAATCCGCTTCTTTTCCGGCTGCTGTCTTCATTAAAGGACACGTCAAGCACCCAGTGCAGGGAATTTTCTATCGACCAGTGATAACGGATGGCATTGTTGAGCAATTTTGCATCCGCTTCAAGAGAGGTAATGTACAGACGGGTGTCTGTTTCTTCCTTGCCGCTGCATTTGAAGTAGCGTGTCGATTCCACTTTTACAAGATATTGTAACCCTTCCCACTCGCCAGCATGTGCTATCAGGGAGAGGTCGTTTATGACTAAGCAACGGCGTGTCTCCACCCGGCCATGACCTGCATCCGTCTGTTCATCCAACGAAGCAGGGTGAAGGAAACGGAAAGAGTCTTCTGCCTGTTCCAACAAATGACCCTGATTCCCTTTCAAGGCCAGAATATAATCCGCCTCTTTCCCTATGATTTTTGAGGCAATCTCCTTTTGACAACCCATCGCATCTATGGTAACAATGCAACCTTTCAGCACCAGCACTTCCACCAGGCGAGGAATGGCGGTGATCTCATTGCTCTTCTCTTCCACCTTTACCTGACCAAGGGGCAGGTGATTCTCCGGGCGCCCAGGCGCTGACCATATGTTAATTTATATTGAGGCAAAAATAAAATATCAACAAAAATAAGATATCGGACAATATGATTTTAGATGCTCTATATGGGTATGATTTAAAAATACAGTAATAACATTAAAAAC
>JAIRLY010000348.1 GCA_031259075.1 Dysgonamonadaceae bacterium
GTTTTTATACCCGAATAACGGTTGGGAAACGGATACGGAATTTCAGCACGACTGTCTTGTATATGCTTTGCTTGGCGATAAAAACCGTATTTCCGCGAAAGACGGCGTCGCAGCCGGGCTGTGCAACCGCTGGATTCCTTATACTGAAAAAGAAGTTGACTCAAAAGAAAAGTTTGAAAGCAACTTTATGAGTGATTTTCTCAAAAACAAAACATTTAGCCCCGAAGCCGCCGCCGTTCTTGACGCGGGACGGGAATTGTGGAAATACTATCACGCTAAAATCAAAAATAACAAAACCGCCTCCGTCAACGCTTCCTTTTACGACATACGGGAGTTTTTTCAGGGCCGTAAAGAGAGCGGAACGATGAACGCCAAATCCGATGATGAGACGTACAATATGCTGATAAAAGATGTGCGCGAAAAACATAAAGAGCTTGCGAATAAAATCGCGCCCAAGGTTTATGAATACGGGTTTTTGAAGGAGTAGGGGAGGTTTTATGACCGAAATACTGAAAAAAAACAGAAAAGAGACTCATCATCACAAATACGTGAAAGTTGCCGATATTAATAACAGTTTACAAAAACTGGAGTTTAAGAATGGCTAAATATCCTCAATACTTATCCTCAAATGATATGTATTATCCTACTGTCATTTCGGTAATAAACAAGAAAAAGGGCAGTGCGTTACAGCCTATATTTGAAGCATTTACTAATTCTCTTGAAGCGTTCGTGGATAAATCTAAAGGCGCTATAACCGTCTCTATTCATTTGAAAAAAGACCTTTTGTCGAAAGATTCAGATTTGGCAAATTTTGATAAAATAACGATCCATGATAATGGCATCGGTTTTGATGACACTCAATTTAGCAGGCTCAAAATGCTTCGTGATAGCAGAAAAGGTCCATCTAATCGAGGTACTGGGCGCATCCAATTTTTACACTTCTTTAACGAAACGAACATTACAAGTACCTATAAAGATGATTCATCGAGTACAGGATTCAAAAAACGAATTATTACACTTTCAAAGTCTAATAAATTTATAATTAATAATAATTCTATTATTCGTATTGACGACGAAAGCGAATGTCAATCAAAGAATAGCGAGACAAAAATAACGTTTGGCGGTCCTCTTGATGATTCGGATGGTAATTTTTATACAAAACTTGATGCAAAAACGCTGAAAGATGAAATAGTTCGTCATTATTTGGCTCTTTTCTGTAAAATCAAAGATGATTTTCCTAAAATACTTATTCAGATTATCATTGACGATAAAATAAAAACATCAGAAACAATAATTGCCTCTGAAATACCATCTCCGGATAAAACTCATTCTATAGCCATCAACTATTCAAAAATTGAAGATAAAAAAATTATCGCTTCAGATAAGAAAGAAGATTTTGAAATGAAAGCTTTCCGTATTCAATCATCAAAATTGGACAAAAATGAAATTAAACTCATTAGTAAAGGTGAAATTGCCAGAAATCTGGATTTTGATGGTTTGCTAAAAGACGAAGAAGTTGATGGAGACAGATTTTTATTTTTATTATCCGGTAAATATATAGATGAAAAAGACACGGATACCAGAGGACAGATTAAACTTCTTGATAGTAAAGAATTTTTAACCCAGTTTGACGGTTGCTTAAACTCGGTCGATGACAGTAGCATTTCATGGACAGGGGTTAATGATGAAGAAATATTATTATCTGATATTGAAAGCGTAACAAATAGCGAAATTTTAAAACTCTATCCAGAAATTGACGCTAAGAGAAAAGAAAAAAATAATAAAATTGACGAATTGCGTAAAATGTTTTTGCTTAATCAAAATGCTATTACAAACAGCAAGATTACCATTAATGACACTTACGAAGATATTTTGGCAAAGGTCTACCGTGAAGAAGCCCGCTTGTTTGCTCAAAAGGACGCTAAATTCCGTGAGCATTTTTGTAAAATACAGCTTCTTAACCCAAATGCGAAGGATTATCAGAACAAACTTGGCTCCGCAGTCAATGAATTTGTTAGGGATATTCCCCTTAAAGACAAAACTTCATTGTCAAGATATATAGCGCGAAGACGCCTTGTATTAGAAGTTTTTGGAAATTTGCTGTGTAACGAAGACAAGAAAAAACAACTCGGCGGACGTATAGATGAAGGGATTTTGCATAATCTCATTTTTCAACAACACACTCAAAAGTCTGGAGACAGCGATCTATGGTTAATCAATGAAGAATTTATTTATTTTGAAGGTACTTCTGAAAGCTATCTGAAGGATTTGCGTTATAAAGACAAAAAAATATTCAAAGATGACGATGAATTAACAGATGAAGAAAAAAAATATCGCTTAAAACAAGGTGGTGACGCAAACTTAAAACGGACAGATGTTTTATTGTTTCCAAAAGAGCAAAAATGTATAATCATCGAATTAAAAGCCCCGGATGTGAATGTGTCGGAACATTTAAATCAAATTAGCAAATATGCTACCCTCATTCACAATCTATCAAAGAAGGAGTTTAATTTTACTACCTATTATGGTTATTTATTGGGCGAAAACATAGATATTGATGATATAAGAGATAATGATAGTGATTTCAAAACCGCATATCATCTTGATTACCTATTCCGTCCCTATAAAGAGATTGTCGGTAAATTTGGCAGAACTCCCGGTTCTTTATATACGGAAATTCTTAAATACTCAACATTGCTTGAACGCGCTAATATTCGAAATAGTATATTTTTTGAAAAATTAGGGGTAAACAATACATC
>JAIRLY010000363.1 GCA_031259075.1 Dysgonamonadaceae bacterium
GCTTTCCATAAATAATTATTTTTTATAGAAGATAAAGATAGGCTTTTTTCTTTTTATGGCTATTACCACATCAAATCCGCAAGATCATCTTTTTAATTATTTTGATGCGGTTGCCCTGAGGGAAAATTATAAATCACTAAGCCTAAAATTCGCAAGAGTTCTTACAATAAATTGATATATAACGAGATATAGCAAATGTCTTTCGCTTGTTTGGATGAAAAAATGTAATTGTAAAACATTGATTTATAAAAATAAATGCAAATTGCTTGCGGATTTAAGGAAAGTATACATTTTGAAAACGAATAATTTTTGTTATTTTTGCAGCCGGATCAAGAAGCAAAATTTATGAAACGATACATCTTATTACCGGTCGTACTGCTTGTTTACCTTGCCTGCATGGCTTATTTCACTTATCCCGGAAAAAATCCGGATGGCGGCCTCAGTTACCTCCAGTATTATCTCACAACAGGCATAACGCTGATCGTTATCGGATTACTGGCTTATTTTCTGAAAAAGAAAGAAGACGGCAAAAATAAAAACAGGAACAGTTGAGAGGTAATTTGCCGTACCTGTTTTGTATCCAATTGAGAGGGGAAAAATACCAACCCGCAAATAAATTCATATTTTGGGGCGTTTTTTCCCCGTTTTTCTTTATATTTGCGCCTTGATACTGCGAACAGTGAAATTCTATTAAATAAAACGTCATGCATACTTGTGAAAAAACAGGATACATATCCGAAATAAAATTGAAAACAGGAGTAAATGTAAACCGGTGTTATCAATGTGGGAAATGTACTGCCGGATGTGCTGTAGCCGAAGAAATGGATTATCCGCCAAGCAAGATGATGCGGATGCTTCAAACCCGCGATGATAATAATTACAATAAAATACTCGCTTCGGAAACAATCTGGTTGTGTGTATCTTGTCAAAACTGTCTTACACGATGTCCAATGGAAATAGATATTCCTCAACTCATGGACTATCTGCGTGAAAAAGCAATCCGGAAAAAGAAAATGAACAAAAAAGCAAAGCATGTACTTGCATTTCACAGAGCATTTCTTGATTCGGTAAAATACACAGGACGTCTGTACGAAATCGGTTTAATAGCAGATTATAAAGTGCGTACGCTCCATATCTTTCAAGATATGGACGTTGCTCCTAAAATGTTTGTAAAAGGAAAATTACCTGTATTGCCCGAAATAGTTGAAGATAAAAAACAAATAAAAACGATTTTTTCAAAAGTACAGGAATAAATTAAGTTAACTAAAAAGTAAATTTTATGAAAATAGGATTTTATCCGGGTTGTTCCCTGAAAGGAACTTCTTCGGAATACGCCCAATCAACGATCTCTTTAGCAGAAACTTTTGATATCCGGCTGGTAGAAATTTCAGATTGGAATTGCTGTGGAGCTACTGCCGCTCACAATCTCAATCACGAACTTGCCGTCGCTTTGCCTGCAAGAATATTAGCATTGGCCGGACAACAGGGACTGAAAGAAATCGTAGTTCCTTGCGCCGCGTGCTACAACCGGTTAAGTGTGGCGCAACATCAATTGAAAGAAGATGAAACATTGAAAAATCGCATATCCGAAATACTTCAAATGCCTTTCGATGGAAATATTCAAATATTGAATGTAATGCAATTTATCGAAAAATACATAGCCGATCGCTTGGCCGAAAAAGTAATCAAACCGTTTGAACGGAAAGTAGCGTGTTACTATGGGTGTTTACTGGTTCGACCTCATAATATATTGAAATTCGACCGCTTAGAAGATCCGCAATCCATGGATAATTTGATGAGGAAGATAGGAGCGGAAACTCTTCCTTGGGGTTACAAAACCGAATGTTGCGGCGCCGGATTTTCTGTTTCACGTACCGATATCGTCGCTAAACTATCCGGTAAGATCGTAAAAGACGCCGCCGACCGCGGCGCTGATGTGATTATTGTTGCTTGTCCGATGTGTCAGTCGAACCTGGACATGCGCCGACCGCATATTGATAGCTATTTACATAAAAAAACAACCATTCCGGTAATGTATATCACTCAGGCAATAGGCTTGGCTGCAGGAATAAAAAAGAAAGATCTGGGTTTGAAGAAATTGTTTGTAGCGCCGGAGTTTACGCTCGGATAACTTTTTTGCATAATGAATATAAATGAATTTGAATAATAAAGAATGACAACTATTTTTCTTATTGTAATTATTTTTCTGACAATCGTTAATATCGTACTGATTATCAATAAAAAGACAGCGAAAGAACCGGAAGAATTAAAGACGAAACTCATTCAATTGGATGCCGGAATTTCCAAAATCGATCCTTTAGTGCGTGACGAATTTGGAAGAAACCGGGAAGAAAGCCAAAAATCATTTAAGGAAAATCGCGAAGAATTAAATAATTCTTTCAAGCGGTTGGGCGATACTTTTACTCAAAACATAAAGGATTTCAATGAACTCCAAAGACAGAAGTTCGATGATCTTTCCAACAGGCAAGAACAAGTAAAGAAAAGTACGGAAGACAAACTGAAAGAGATCCGTGAAACAATAGAACGTAAACTACAGAATTTGCAGGAAGAAAACAGCAAAAAGCTGGAAGATATGCGAAAAGTTGTGGACGAAAAGTTGCAGGAAACGGTTGAAAAAAGATTCAATGAATCCTTTAAACTTATCAGCGAACGATTGGAACAAGTTCATAAGGGATTGGGCGAAATGCAATCACTGGCTTCGGGTGTAGGCGACTTGAAAAAAGTACTGACCAATGTGAAAACACGGGGTAATCTTGGAGAAATACAATTGGGCGCTATTTTAGAACAAATATTATCGCCTGAACAATACGAACAAAACGCAGTCGTCAAAGAAGGCAGTCAAGAAAGGGTTGAATACGTGATAAAATTGCCGGGCAAGAGCAGCGACAATAAATTCCTGTTACTACCTGTCGATTCCAAATTTCCCAACGAAGACTACCAGCGATTGCTCGACGCTTACGACAATCTGGCCAATTTAAATCCGAAAGAAATGGAAACTGTTGTTAAACAGTTTGAAAACTCGGTGAAGAAAAATGCAAAAGACATTCGTGACAAATACATCAATCCACCGGTTACCACCGACTTTGCCATCATGTTTGTACCGACAGAAGGACTTTATGCCGAAATTTTACGCCGAACGGGACTTTTTGAAATCCTGCAACGCGATTTTAAAATTACCGTAGTAGGGCCTACCAATTTGGTCGCTTTTTTGAGCAGTTTACAAATGGGTTTTAAAACATTAGCTATCGAAAAACGTTCCAGCGAAGTATGGGAAATACTTGGCGCTGTAAAAAACCAATTCAGTACGTTCGGAGACGTTTTGGAAAAAACGAAAAAGAAATTGCAACAAGCGACCAATGTCATCGACTTGGCCGGTGTAAGATCGAGAGCTATTGAACGTAAATTACGAACAGTGCAGGAATTGCCGCAAGAACAAAGCATTGAATTGCTTGGAGAAGCAATTGAAATAGAACAGGATAACATAGAAGAAATAGAGGATGATGAAGAATAATACATTCCTTAGAGGTCAAATAAAACAAGATAGAATTGAAATAATATGTCAAAAATAGGAGTATTTGTTTGCCATTGCGGCGAAAATATCGGCGCAACAGTCGACTGTGAAAAAGTAGCGCAAGCCGCTTCACAATTCGAAGGCGTTGCATTTGCCACCGATTACAAATATATGTGTTCCGAACCGGGACAATCGAAAATAAAAGACGCTATTCGCGAAAAGGGACTGGACGGAGTGGTTGTTGCCGCTTGTTCGCCGCGAATGCACGAGCCTACATTCCGTAAAACCTGTGCGGAAGCCGGATTAAACCCGTTCATGTGCGAAATGTCGAATATTCGCGAGCATTGTTCATGGGTACATGAAAAAAGTGATGAAACCACAGAAAAAGCGATTGACCTTGTTCGTATGCTTGTCGAAAAAACAAAACGAAACAAGCCATTGAATCCGATTAAAGTCCCCATCACCAAAAAAGCCTTGGTCATTGGCGGTGGTATTGCCGGCATACAAGCCGGCTTGGATATTGCCAATGCCGGCCAGAAAGTAATTTTGGTCGAAAGAGACCCTTCAATCGGCGGCCACATGTCGCAGTTGTCGGAAACATTCCCCACACTCGACTGTTCGCAATGTATCCTTACACCCCGAATGGTCGACATTGCTCAACATCCGAACATTACTCTTTATACTTATGCAGAACTTGAAAAATTAGAGGGTTTTATCGGGAATTTTAAAGCTACTATCCGCCTGAAAGCTAAAAGTGTTGATTTCAAACGATGTACAGGTTGCGGAGCCTGTACGACCAAATGTCCAACTAAAAAAATTCCAAGCGAATTTAACGAAGGCTTGGGATTACGCACCGCTATTTATACACCATTCCCGCAAGCTGTTCCAAATAAACCGGTTATCGACAAAAATAATTGCCGGTATTACTTGACAGGCAAATGCAAAGTCTGCGAAAAAATATGTCCTACAGGCGCTATTCAGTTTGACAAAGAAGACGAATTTATCACAGAAGACATAGGCGCTGTTGTACTTGCCACCGGATTCAATGTACTCAAGCCTGATTTTTTTCCTGAATATGGATATGGAAAATACGCCGACGTCATTACCGGATTGCAGTTCGAACGATTGGCTTCGGCCTCCGGACCTACATTGGGTGAAATACGCCGTCCGTCCGATGGAACCATTCCGAAAAAAATAGTGTTTATTGCTTGCGCCGGTTCTCGCGACCCTGCAAAAGGTATCCCGTATTGTTCGAAGATTTGTTGTATGTATACGGCCAAACATGCTATGCTGTACCAGCACAAAGTTCATGACGGGGAATCGTATGTCTTTTATATGGACATCCGTGCCGGAGGCAAAAATTATGAAGAGTTTGTACGCCGTGCAATCGAAGAAGACGGCGCAAATTATATTCGCGGACGAGTAGCCCGCATCTATGAAAAAAACGGCAAATTGATCGTTAAAGGCGTAGATACTTTATTGGGAGCCTCCCCTGTCGAAATAGAAGCCGATATGGTCGTTCTTGCCAGTGCAGGCGTTTCGAATTGCGGGGCGGAAGAACTAGCGCAAAAACTTCATGTTTCGTACGATCCCTATACGTTTTTTGCAGAAGCCCATCCTAAGTTGAAACCTGTAGAAACCAATACGGCAGGTATTTATCTCTGTGGAGCATGTCAAGCGCCCAAAGATATTCCCGATACGGTAAGTACAGCTTCCGGAGCCGCCGCCAAAGTGATAGGATTGTTTTCAAATGTCGAATTGACCCGCGAACCAACTATTGCCGTGGTCAACCGTATTCCTGCACATGACGTGTCGACTTGTGTTGGCTGTTTCCTGTGCGAAACCGCATGTCCTTATCAAGCAATTGAGCGCGAAGAAATTAAAGATCGCAAAGGAGAAGTGATTAAAACGATTGCACGTGTTAATCCGGGGTTATGTCAAGGATGTGGTACATGCGTATCGTTTTGTCGATCGAAATCAATCGACATTCAAGGATTTTCGAATGAACAAATTTTTGCGGAAGTTATGTCGACGGTTTCCGCTTATTAACAAATAATCGAAATTGAATTAAAATAGCTATTTATGACTAACGAATTTGAACCCAAAGTATTGGCTTTTGTCTGCAATTGGTGTACCTACACAGGAGCGGATCTAACCGGCACAAGCCGTATAAAATACGCATCAAATGTAAAAATAATTCGATTCCCGTGTACGGGACGCATTGATTTTATGCTCTTACTTAAAGCTTTTGCCAATGGTTCGGACGGTGTAATCGTATCGGGCTGTCATCCCAATGATTGCCATTATACATCGGGGAATTTTCACGCACGGCGTCGTTGGATGTTGTTTCGCAATTTACTTGACTTTTTGGGAATTGACATTCGACGTATTCGTTTCTCTTGGGTATCTGCAGCCGAAGGCGCTAAATGGGCTGAAGTTGTAAACGAAACCGTTGCCAATCTGAGAGAACTTGGCCCTTACATCGAGTATCGTAAGACAGCTGATTTTTTAGCTGAAAATGAACTGAATATAGCCGAAGAAATGGAGGTAAATAATGGATGAATGGAAATATAAAATAATTGATTGGTTTAAAAACGGGACGATCGACCTTTTTATCGGTTACGAAGAAGGAACGCGCAATCCGCGTCCTTCTTTTGCCGCTTCTTTCGAAGATGCTGAAAAATTGGTGTTCGACAAACGGTGTTCCGGAAATCTGGCCGTTTATTTGACACGTAAAGACTTAGTAGAAGGGAAAAAAGTAGGACTTGCAGCTTCGTATTATGCTTTGAAAAGTATTTCGCAATTGTTTGACGAAAATCAATTGAAAGAAGGAAATTTTCGTGTTATTGGTCATTTGGAAGATGGTAGCGTAAAACCATTCCTGTCAATAGAAGAAATAAAGCAACACTTGAAAGAAACGCCTCCGCCGGCGAAGCAGGAAGACGATGAATTAATTCGGGAAATAGAGGCTATGACAGCTTCGGAACGCTGGGAATTTTGGACAGACGAATTGTCTAAATGTTTCAAATGCTATGCTTGTCGTTCCGCCTGTCCGATGTGTTACTGTACAAAATGTATCGTAGAAGTCAATCAACCACAATGGATACAACCATGGGCAAGCGTTTTGAGTAATATGGAATGGCAAATCAATCGTGTGATGCATTTAGCAGGGCGTTGCTCTGATTGTGGTTCTTGCGGTGCAGCTTGCCCTTTGGGTATTCCTGTTCATTTGTTAACTCATGAAATGCATGAACGGGTAAAAGAATATTTTGGCGAATCTGGGGAAAAAGGGAATGTTCTTTCAACATTCAAACCCGAAGATAGGGAAAACTTTATATCGTAATATCATGGATAAAAAACAGATAACGAAAGAGCGATTGAAAGATTGGCTTTTAGAGATTAAAAACGAAGGGAAACAACTTTATGCTCCTGTTGTCAAAAAAGATAAAACAGATTTCAAACGCATCGATTCAATAGATGACATCGTTTGGGAACATCTGCAAACCACTCAATCCGTCAAAAACATCGTTTTTCCAAGAACCGAAAAGCTGTTTTCTTACCGAAAAGATAGAGGTAATGTGGAACTTGAGGATTACAATCCGGACAGACTACCCGAAACGGTTGTTTTTGGTCTTCATCCTTGCGACGCAGCCGGATTTCGTCCTTTGAGTCGCATTTTTAATTGGGATACTCCCGATAAACCGTACAACGAACGATGGAAGCGAACTTTGTTGATTGCTGTGAGTTGTACGCGGTGTGATGAATATTGTTTTTGTACCTCCGTGAACGGCGGTCCCGGAAATACCGAAGGGAGCGATGTTTTACTGACCCCTGTCGGAGACGACGGATATTTAGTGGAAATTATTACTGAAAAAGGAAAAGAATTGTATGAAAAATACAACCGATTTTTCGAATCGGTAACCGACAACATCAACAAAGAAGAGTATATAGCTCAAGTTCCTGTCCGTTTTAACATAGAAGAAATAATCCGCAATCTGTCCGGAATGTTCGAAAGCGATAGTTGGAAAACCCGGTCGGATCGTTGCTTGGGTTGTGGAGCTTGCGCTTTTGTTTGTCCCGCTTGCGCTTGTTTCGATATTCAGGAAGATGTCGGAGGAAATTCGGGGTGCAGGATTCGTTGTTGGGATTCTTGCGGATTCTCTTTATTTACTTTGCATACTTCGGGACATAATCCGCGTTCGATGCAAAGTCAGCGTTGGCGGCAACGTTTGATGCACAAGTTTTCCTACATGCCGGAACGTCTTTCGGTCGTTGGCTGTACCGGTTGCGGAAGATGTTCGCGCGCTTGTCCCGTAGATATGAATATTGCAGCGCATTTAGAAATAATAACAGAAACTGAAAATGAACGATAATATTTATCTCCCTTACCTCGTAACCATCGAAAAGATCACACAGGAAGCGCCGGGAGTGAAAACATTCCGGCTGAGGTTCAAGAATGAAGAAGAAGCTAAAAGTTTCAAGTTTCAAGCAGGACAATTTGCTGAGTATTCCGTTTTTGGAGAAGGCGAATGTACTTTTTGTATTGCGTCGCCACCTACCCGCGAGGGATATGTGGAATGCACTTTTCGCGAAGCCGGCAAAGTAACTTCCGCCCTTGCCAAATTGGAAGAAGGTGAAACGATGGGATTTCGCGGCCCTTTTGGAAATATATTTCCTTTGGACGAGTGGAAAGGCAAAAACTTGTTGTTTATCGCGGGGGGGATTGCATTGCCGCCCATGCGTTGCGTGATATGGAACGCCTTGGATACTCGTGAGAATTTTAAAGATATCCGTATTCTTTATGGCGCTAAGTCTGTTGCCGACCTTGTATATAAACATGAACTCAAGGAATGGGAAAAACGCCCCGATGTGAAATTAACCGTCACGGTCGACCCCGGAGGAGAAACACCCGATTGGAATGGGGAAATCGGTTTTGTTCCCGCCGTATTAGAAAAATTGAATCCATCGGCAGAAGATACCATTGCAATTGTTTGCGGCCCGCCAATAATGATCAAATTCACTTTCCCTGTTTTGGATAAATTGGGATTCAAATCCGAACAAATTTACACTACGCTTGAAAATCGGATGAAATGTGGAGTAGGAAAATGCGGTCGCTGCAATGTAGGAAAAATGTATGTCTGCAAAGATGGCCCTGTATTTTCGAGAGCATTGCTGGAAGCATTGCCGACTGAATATTAGGAAGTAATGAACGGATGCAAGAAGTACAACCCCTCAAATAGAATTGAGGTGAAAAAGAAGTTCTTTTGTGTATAAGCGGCACACTGTTATCTGAAACAAAAAAGCGTGTAAACCACTGAAATATACAGTTTTATATAAGTATTAAATCGAAGTACATCAATATAAAATCAATAACAGACCCGGAGAAAAATTAAATTTTTATGCTCTTAAAGAAATTTTCTTCCTAAATTTGTAATAATTAAGTTACATGTAACTATTCAGCTACAGTCGCCACACCGTTCAGCGCCATCCAAACATTCTGAGAATTTTTGATAGCCGTATCAATAACCGAACGGATGACGACAAAAGCCCCGGCACCATTTGTAGAACAGAAGAGTCCGGAAACTTTCTGTTTGACTTTGAAAGTTCTCATAGCTCTTTCGGAAGCGTTATTATCCGGAGGTATATCGTAAGAGTAAAGGAATTGGAACAGATGTTGCCGGTATTGCGTTAATCTGTTTTTGAAGGCAATTAACTTTTATTGACTATTCCTGATTTGAATCCGATACAGAAAAAGATTTTTCAACTGTTTCACATTAATCCTGACGATATGATAACGTAGTAACTAAATTTAAAAATATCAGATAATATAGTGAAAACGAACAGTTTATATTACGAAAATCCGGTAAAACGAACGAAAATGTCCTGATAACTGCACGGCCCGACTGGGGAACGGTTGTCGTGAGGGTAGAAAGAAATGGAACGCCGGTTACGGCAAAGTAATCGTTAAGAGAATATAAAACAGGGGCGGAGACTAATTCTCTTCGCTCCCATTTTGTATTTTGCATTTTCGGAGAAAATGCAGTTTTCATAACCGCAGGTCATCGATCTGCAGTTGTGAAAATTACTTCCTTTCAAGACTTTTGAGGCGGCTTGGTAGAAAGAAGAACCGGGAAACAAAACCACGGATGGAACAGTTACCGGACCAATAGCGCTTCAAAAGAAGATTTACCCCATTTATTTTTTTAATTTTCAGGATAAATCCATCTCCTCTGATTGTCAAAATTTCAATATGCGGATCTTTTTCGAGTTTTTTTCTCAAATGATGAATAAAGAGATCCAAACTGCGGGAAGAATAATAAGATGCCTCTCCCCAAAAAGAATTTAAAATGTATTCACGAGTAACGAGGCTATTTACATTTTCCAATAATAAACAAAGGATTTCTTTTTCTTTGTGAGTTACACTTTGAATTTCTTCTTTTTTCCACTGTAATGTTCTAAATTTTGCGTCAAATGTATAACTACCTATTGAATGTGATTTTTCAAATATTCCTTCTTTAAGAAAATTTTTATAATTCTCTTGCTCTAAAGAAACATTCACCTTACCTGAAAATTCTGATGTTTCTTTTGGTAAGTTTAAGTCTTTAGGATTATTTTCATCCTGATTTTTTTTTAGGCTTTGCATGATATTAAAGATTTTTGATTTGTTTTGTTTAAAACTGTTGCAAAAATATAGGATATTTTTAATAAATGCAATTGTTTTACAGTTTTTTTTTGAAATTTCCTTTCTTTTTTTAGAATGCATTTTTTAAATATCTTAATAACAAGATGTTATGTTTTTTCGTGTATATTTCACTTATTAAACGAACGAAAAAATTATAACTTAATAAGGCATTAGATAAAAAACGGACGAAAAAAGATCAGACTATAAAATCATCATAAATTATTTATTTCGCATCACTTAAGATATTCCACTTTTTGTTCTGCGACTTTCAGCATTTCAATATCAGCGCCTTCATCAAGAATTTTATACGCAATCCGGTTGCTTAAAAAGTAGCGCAATAAATCCTGCTCGTCTTGATTGAAAATACTTGCAATAATTTCTTTACTTGCTTGCCTTTCGTTCTATTCTTCCCAAAAGAGAAGAATCAATATTTGACTGCGCGGTTATTTTCCGTATCGGCAAACCTGCATTTATTTGTAACTGTCTTCAAAAATCCCGACAAGTGAGAATTGACAACTATCTCAACAGGGTGTAGTTTTGTATTTTCTTTTGAAACGGCCTGTATCTGAAAATGTGGAACGAATATCGCCGGTCGGTGCAGTGGACGTTTAAGTAAAAAAAAGGGGGGAATTGGCTGTTATTCGCTTGACAATATGTAAGGCAATCGCTTGTCGATTTGTAAAACAGATTTGAAATAATTTGTAAAGTAGAAATATCTTTCTATATTTGCACAAAAAAATCGGGAAGATTATGAATTACTATTCAAGAACAGTTGAAACGGAAATTGGGCGAAAACTAAATGCTTCGGGCGCGTTGCTGATAAAAGGACCTAAATCGTGCGGAAAAACAGAAACGGCAAAGCAATTTGTTAAAAGCATTTTACAGGTTGACAGAGATGAGCAGGTTCTTGTAGTAATGAATATTGATCCCAAAATTTTATTGTCGGGCGAAACGCCTCGATTGATTGACGAATGGCAGGAGCAGCCGAAACTGTGGAATTATGTACGCCACGAAGTGGATGACAGAAAGCAAAAGGGTCAATTTATTCTTACCGGTTCGGCAAATCCTGACGAAACCGTAAGCCTGCATAGCGGCGCCGGACGTTTTACCATCGTAGAAATGCAAACCATGTCGTGGCAAGAAATGGGGTACTCATCCGGGTTGCTCAGCCTTGCGCAGCTGTTGAGCGGGGAAAATATTCCTTTTTCCAATGCTGAGCTTTCACTTGAAACCATTATCGAAAGAATGGTTAAAGGAGGTTGGCCCGCGCTGCTGGACGTATCGCTTGACGACGCCGTTTTGTTGAACAGA
>JAIRLY010000330.1 GCA_031259075.1 Dysgonamonadaceae bacterium
GCTCCGCAATTGGATAAAAGCCCTTCGGGCGATGAAATGGATGAAATATTGTTCAACAACGTTTAATGAGGCTGAGTTTCTCTAATACGCCTGTGGCGAGGATGTGCCGGTAAAATACAGGTCACACTATCTGCGCCTATTTCAAAAACAGGAGTGGGGCAACCTTCTTCCTTCATCGTACGAATAATGGTTGGAATTCCTTGCCCTTCGGACTGTGCCAATTGTAATTTATTAAACAAATAGGCAAAACTTTGATTTCTCCATTTTGGGCCAGCTTTACCTACTAAGAACTTTTCTTTATCCACGCCCCAATGTAAGCTACCCGGTGACGTTATTTCAATTCTGTCTGAAAAAACAGTGATTCTGACAGGTTCTGAAATTTCGTAATCTCTATGAACAATAGCATTTATCAGCGCTTCTTGCAAAGCCCGCACAGGGTATTTTACCTGATTCGGCTTGTCGCTCGTTTTATCAAAGGCGGTATATGCTTGTATATTTAGCAATTCAATAGCTTTCTTGGCTTGTTCAATGATAGAACCTGTTAATTGGTAACGCTCTGCGGTTGGGACACTCCTGTCAACACCATTATATATTGAAAATGAGGTGTATATGTCAGGAAAATGGAGACTAATTGATGCACGTTTACCGAACATGAATAAAGCAAAATTACGAAGACAAAGTTCGTCGTCCAGCGTCTTTTTAACCAAAAGAGGGGGAACAAATTCGGCGATTTGCTCTTTATCGGAAAAATAATTTTCCAAAGGCTTTGAAGGCTGAATCAACTTCATCTCATTCATGCAATCCCTAAACAATAACATGTCAATATCCGCTTCGCCCGTACTGGGATTGGCTCTTTTGTCAAAAGGCACTATTTCCTGTTTACTCACTAATAATCTGGTCAATATGCCATTTTTTGCCACTCTTGTTTCTTTCCCAATTCTAACATAGTAATTGGAAGTTTCCCCATCTCTGTAAGTATGCGCTTTTTGACTTGACATGGCAATAAATACCAATATTTTCGTTGTGCTATTTTCCGGATTTTCTACCACTTGAACAAGAGGGGATAACAACGGACTAACATGATCACGACAATGCGCCAAGACAGTCCCTTCAACTTCTTTCAATTTACTGGAATCAAGTCCTTTGTAGATAACTTTTTGAAAGCCGAATTCATCTTTAGTTTCTTTTGCACCGCAAACAACATAGCCGCCTCCAATATTAGCAATATCGTTGGCAAAAGCGGAAATGGTTTTGACAATACTTTTCACAATATTTTTGTCATCTCCGTTTTCTTTCCATTCCACTTTTTCACTTTCCCTTATCGAGAGCTCTTTTAAGTCTATATTGTACGCCATATACCCACTTCTTTTCAAGAAATATATGCAAATGTACATGAAAAATTTGAATTTTGCACAATATTATTAGCTTACTTTCAAATTAACCCGGTGGCCTTGAAGATATAAATGCCCCCGGTGAGCGAAAACAGTGACAGCAGCGAGGTAATCAGCACGATATTGGCGGCAAGGTCGGCGTCGTTGTCCATTTTGACGGCCATCACATAGCTGGCTACGGCTGTGGGCACGGCATACATCATGCAGAGCACAAAAAGGTCGTCGCCGCTCAAGCCCAGCGGCGTGCGCAGGAAATAGGCGAGGAGCGTGAACACCAGCGGCCCGATCACCAGCTTAATGGCCGCAGCCACCAGCGCCTTCGAAAGCCCGGCCTGTATTTTCCCGATACTGATAGACGCGCCGATGGCCAACAGCGCCATGGGGTTGACCGACATGGCCATGTAATCCAGCGTGGTGGCTATAAATTTCAATTCGGGCATCGTGGTAACCGGAAGCTGAAATATGGAGAAAGGTAAACCGCATAATATACCCAATATCAGCGGGTTTTTAACTATGCTGACCAGCGTTTTGCCCAGTTTGAACGGCTGGGGCGTCTGGCTGCGTGTAGAAAGCACCACAATCGACAAAATATTGTACAGCGGGATGGCAAAAAGTACAATCAGCGCGCCTTTCCCGCTATGTCCAAGCACGCTGCTGATCAGGAAAAGCCCGATGATGGCGTAATTTCCGCGGAAGCATCCTTGCACAAACGCCCCGATAGCCGTTTTGTCTTTGATAAACCATTCGGCAAACACCCACGAGAGGATAAAAAACAGCAGCGTGCTGAGCAGGGCATAAGCAATGAAGCCGGGGGCGAACAGTTCATAGAAATTGGCCTGGGCAATGTCGCGAAACAGCATCAGGGGCAGGGCTACATTGAACGTGATGGTATTCAAGCCGTCAATGATGGCAGCGCTCATCACGCCTTTTCGTTTGAGCAGCCATCCTATCCCGATAATGATAAAAATGGGCAATACACACTGGGCGCTGAATATAAATGCACGCATGCTACATTTTTTGTAACAAATATAGTCATTTTTTCTTTTTCCCTAAAATACAAGCCAAAAGTTTATTGCGATTGGAAAAATATTTCGTACTTGTAAATATCAAATACTAAATATCAATATTAAACGTAACTTTTTTTTTTGATAATTTGTTCTTTTAATCTAAATTTGCATCATCAAACATAAAAATTAAACTTTAGAAATTATCAATCAAATTATTAATATGAAAAATATAGAAACTATTCTTGTTGAATGCAAGAAAAACAAGTTTGACCCCGCTATTGATGGGGAAACAAAAATTAAAAATTCACCAGGGGTTTATATTATATGTTTATGCAAAGATGCGGAATTACCTCAAGAAAAACATTGTATTGCTATAAAATTTAAAATTTTTGAAGGATATAGAGTGCTTTATGTCGGACAAGGTCGTGATTTGAGAACTCGAGATTATAAAAACCATTTTAATGGCAACAATGCGGGACGCTCTACTTTAAGAAAAAGTTTAGGTGTGTTGTTCGGTTATACACTTGTTCCACGAGATAAGAAAGAGAATGGCAAAACAAAATTTAACGAAACAGATGAGAAAAAATTAACCCAATGGATGAAAAAGAACTTAATTATGTACTTTTATCCAGTATTGGACTATAATGAAGTAGAAGAAACACTCATCCAACATTTCAATCCGCCATTAAATCTGCGGAAGAACGACAATCCAAT
>JAIRLY010000382.1 GCA_031259075.1 Dysgonamonadaceae bacterium
GGAGAAATTGCCGGATGGATATGCTTGAAAAGTAATCAAAATCCATGGGGTGGCGTAGGAGGAGGAGGCATTCGTCAAATGAAAGGTTTCGACCTCTCCAAGATAGACAACACCTACACATTCCATTGCGCCTACAAAAGTAAGGACGGAGGAAACAACGAAATCTGTTTCTTTAGCGTAGACGGCTCGGAAACGTGGGTAGGATTACCTGCTGCTGCAGACGGAGAATGGAAGGAATACGAACTTCCGATGAGCGTCCCCATAGCCAGAGGCTGGAATTTCAACGTACCTTATGTTTTGTCCGGAGATGGAAGATATTCTTTGGGATTCCGCAGTTCGCCTGCAAACACAGAATTGAACCTGGACGCCGTGTTTATTTACAAAAAGTAATGAAAGTTAAAAGTTAAAAGTTAAAAGCTAAAAACTAAAAGTGCTGATGTCGCTTTTCAACGCTTCGCGCAACTTTTAGTTTTTAGTTCTTATATAAAAAAACATTTTTACATGAAAAAATACAGATTCTTCTACCTTTGTTGCATAATCATTGCTTTTATCCCTGCGTCGTGCAACGAGACAAACGAACATCCGAATACTCCGGCGTCGGCGCCGGTTGTGGGAATGGCGATAATCCCGTCTTCATTACAAATGAAAACAGGGGAAATACAAACGCCAACAATCAAGGTCGTACCCGAAAATGCCGTACCGGGGGCAATCGTATGGCTATCGGCAAATGAAAAGGTGGCTACGGTAGAAACAAACGGCAAGATAACGGCAATAGCTTATGGAAGAACATCCATACGAGCCGTTGATGTGACTCATTCGGTAGAAGCAAGTTGCGAAGTAAACGTCGAAGAAGGCGAACGGACTTATGAATTGATCTGGTCGGAAGAATTTGACGGGACGTCAATAAACAATGACAACTGGAATTATGAAATAGGCGGCGCCGGATGGGGAAACAAAGAATTACAGTATTATACCAACCGCCCGGTAAATGCTCGTGTAGAAAACGGTTGCTTGATTATTGAGGCAAAAAAAGAAAATTACGAAACCAATTCATACACATCTGCACGGCTTACAACCAAAAGTAAAAAATTTATCACCTACGGCAAAGTTGAAGCGCGCATCAGCCTGCCTGCGGGACAAGGAACCTGGCCCGCATTCTGGATGATGCCCAACAAAAGTGTTTTTGGCGGATGGCCGCGTAGCGGCGAAATCGATATCATGGAACATATCGGCTCCGATCCTCAAATGATTTCCCATGCCGTACATACACAGCAAGCAAGCGGAGGAAGATGCTGGTCCAGCAGAGGTTATTATGATAATGTCGAAAACGATTTCCACACATACGCTATTGAGTGGATTAAAGAATACCAAAATGGAAACGACGCCATCATTTTCTATGTCGACGGCGTTCAAACCGCCATCAAAAATCAGGGAAATTACCTTACAAGTACCTATTCCGACTGGCCCTTCAATGAGGATTTTTATGTTATCCTGAATCTCGCCATCGGAGGCGGTATGGGAGGAACTGTCAATAACCAAATTTTTGATAATCCCGTACAAATGAAAGTAGATTATGTCAGGATGTATACGAATAAATAATAACACTTTGTAAATGAAGACAAATTCTTTGATATTGATCATGTTTCTACTTGTTTGGCAAGTTTTATTTACAACTTGCCGGACAACAGGAAAGTCGGAATACGAATTCAGGGAAACAAACGACGATTACAGATTAGTTTGGCAAGATATGTTTAACAACAACGTTTTAGATGAAAGAAACTGGACGATTGAAGTAAACGGGAGTGGCGGCGGGAATGCCGAATTACAGTATTATCGGCAGGAAAACATTTCAATCGGACAAGAGCCTGTGAGCGGAGAAAGTTGCCTGGTTATTACAGCAAAAAAAGAAAATTTCAAAAATAAAACGGCAACATCCGGCCGCATGACAAGCAAAGACAAAGTAAGTTTTAAATTCGGGAAAATAGAAGCGCGGATAAAATTACCTCAAACAGCCAATGGACTATGGCCTGCTTTCTGGATGATGGGAACAGATTATTCTTTCTCGGGATGGCCTGCCTGCGGCGAAATCGACATTATGGAAATGGGAAACAGTACGGGGATTACAAAAGGGATACAAAGCCGCTATCTGACGTCCGCTTGTCATTGGGGAACAAACTGGAACGGAGGAGTTTATCCAAACTACGCAGAGGATACGATTGTGCCTTATAGCTTACAAGATGATGATTTTCACCTGTATACGCTTAAATGGGATAATACGGCAATAAAAATGTATTTGGATTTGGATAAATATCCCGACAACTCGCCTTATTACGAACTGGACATATCGGAAAAAACAACAAGCGCATCGGCGGGTAATTATTTTCAAAAACGCTTCTTCATTCTCTTCAATCTTGCAGTAGGCGGTAACTTTACGGGAATATGGGATATAAATCAAGTTACCGCTTTGGCCGCCGGAGATGTACACATGTATGTAGACTATGTAAAGATCTATCAAAAAGGAAAGGTCGACGAAGAATTGGAGAGTGCGGCAACGAATCGGACGAATGTACCGGCAAGCAAAACCAATCCTGACAAAAAAATAGAGTTGCAATGAGGTAAATTCAAAATTGCCGCAATTAAAACCGTTGCAAGAACAAACTTAAATTATCGTTCCTGCCCAAGCCTAATTTTTTACGCAAACGATAGCGATTGGTTTCGATACTTCTAATTGACATGTTAAGTAAAGGCGCAATATCTTTCGTAGATAAATCCATTTTTAAGTAGGCGCACAATTTTTTGTCGCTAACGGTAAGGTCTGGATACGTTTCACCCAAACGTTTCAAAAAATTCTCGTAAGCCAAATCAAAATTTTCTTCGAAACGTTTCCAATTATCGTCGTTTTCAATATTATGTTTAATATCCCGTTCCATTTTGTTTAACCGCGATAAAATAAGGCGAGTATCCAAACGTGATTTTATGTCGTCGTATACACTTGATATTTCCTTCATAATTTCGAGTAATATTTCATTTTTGCGAATCAAATTCATCGTCGAATTTGCCAATTCCTGAGACTTATGCCGTAAATTATACTGTAATTGTTGATTTTTCAATTCTTTTATCTCGTGTTTTTTAGCAATCATCTCTTCTTCATATTGTTTTTTCTGTTTTTCCAATTCAAATTCTTTTTGCTTTTCCATATCCATTGTCTTTTTTTGGGAACGTTTGTTGATAAAAAAAATCAATCCCGCGACAAGCATAAGTACTAAAATTACATAGGCGACAAAAGCCAACCGTGTTTCGTACCAAGCAGGTAAAATAGTGAAAGAATAAGTATATGCAGCCTCTCCCGCCTCGAACAAATTACGCGCCTTTACTTTGAATACATAATCTCCCTGAGGCAGATACGTATACTCCTTAAAATTGCCGGTGTTGAAATCCGACCAAGTTTCATCATAATTCTCAAGCATGTAGCTGTATTGAACAATATCCTCTTCCCTGTATTCCGGAGCGACAAAGTCGAACCGCAAAGAGTTCTGCTTTTTTGCGAACAACGTGTTCTCGTGTATGGAAGAGCTGTTCACACCTGAGTATGCAGCAGATTTGTCGTTCGGAATAATTACACTGAGTGAAATAGAGTTGAA
>JAIRLY010000383.1 GCA_031259075.1 Dysgonamonadaceae bacterium
CTTTCAATTCCGAGCCGTATAAAGTATATATGCCTTCGCCTCTTTCCGGTATAGCCGTTTGTTTCAGTTGAGTTCCCTGCAAATCATAAATACATAAATAAGCGGTTTTTACCGTTGCAGGCAAATAGTATTTGATTTGCGTATTTTGCGAAAACGGATTGGGAGTGTTTTGTTGCAGAGATGCGCCGGCGCTTGCCGCGTTCTGCAATCCGGTTGTCGATTCGGCAGCGTTTCCGCTTCTCAGTTGTGCCGACACATTCGATGCAAAAGCGAAAATCATAATTGTTAAAAACATGTTTTTCATAAAATAAAATAAAATTTTAATTAATTGTCCTGCAAATATAAATAATTTTTTACAAGACAAATTAAAAAGGAATAACTACCTGTTCAGTATCCGGTTCACTTCTTCAGGAGGCAAATCGGTCAGTTCGCTGATTTCCGCAACAGATTTGCCTTTCCGGACAAGTTTGAATACGTATTCGGAGAGGGCTTCCTGCTTGCCGATAGCAATGCCTTTTTGTTCGCCGATAGCAATGCCTTCGCGCCGTGCATGGTTGATGCCGCTGACGTAATCCATCAGTGCCATTTCCCGCATATTGTACAAACGTAACGTTTCCGCATCGCGTGAAACGTATGCAACTTTTTCGTGTGCTTTACCGATTGCCTTGTCCATCTCTATAATCTTTTTTATTGTTTCTTCGTCTGTTTCCTTACTGAAAAATGTCAACCACCGGTGAAGGGAACTGTTTACAATATCCTTTTCTTCTTTCTTCAGTTGCCGGAACCTGTACATGTTGACAAAATGTATTTCCAGCGCCTCCGTTAGCAACTGATCTTTATGACTGTCTTCCCACAAGTGGAAGCAAGTGTGTACGTCCGGCAGTTCCGGCATAAAGTCAAAATCAATAATGTTAACCGCTATCACATCCGGCAGTTCCACGTAATCAGATCCCGCGTTAATCCCGCCGATAATCTCCGCCGTCAGCGCCTTGTTTTCCACAATTTCCACCGATGAAATCCGGCCTCTGCCGGTTCTTTGCAACACTGCACTCAAAAAGGCAGTCAATTGTTCTTCATCACCTTTTTCGCCCATGTACTTCATGAACAGATAGTCATTTAGCAGGTTCAGTTTTTCCAGCATCGTTTGGTATTTTTAAATTTGTCTTTAATAAATAATTTTTTAGACGGAACCGTCAGTTGTTCCGGTTCAGGTGGTAAACTTAGTAAAAAAAAACGAAAACACAAACAAAACCGGGAAAAAGATTATAAATCCTGAAATCCTTTAACCCTGCGCAATCGGAAGACTGCACCGGGCACGAGGCGTCCTCTTTTTTATTCTATTTTCAGTCTCGACCCCAACTGTACTTTAAAATTCTTTTCGATAACCGTTTTGCCTGCGGCATCGAGCGTGAGCTTGGCGCCGTTAGCGACGGTTACGTCTTGGACGTTGATGTCGCCGCAGGCATTAACCGTTGTATCGATGGTTACGGTTTGATTGGTGAAGTTGACAGTTGGTGAAGTTGTTGCACACGCTGCTTGTGCGGCTTTATATGCGTTAACACGACCGGATCCAACTGTGCCGGGATATAAATTCGCGTCCGCAACAGGGTCGGCAGTAGTTTGAATTATATTTTTGATTTCTGCAGGAGTTAAATTTTTATTGATGCTTTTAAGTAATGCACATACTCCGGCAACTATCGGCGTGGCATAAGAAGTTCCTCCACGTATTTGGTATGGATAAGGAGTAGTTCCATCATTAAACCTGATTGCTCCCATCACACTATATCCCGGAGAACAGATAGAGACCTGCGGGTAATTTGCATGGGTAGTACCGGAGGAATTTGTGTGGTAATCATTTTTATCCGTACTGCTAACAATAATGATCCGGTTGTCAACTTGGTAAGCAAAAGGAAATCTATCATTATCGGAGTTACTCTGAGTATTACCGGCTGATCTGACGATTACAGTGCCATTATCTAAAACTTCCTGTACTAAAAGCTTTTCCCGAGCAGTTGCAGATGTCAGTCCTCCCCAAGAATAACTAATTACGTCAGCTCCTTTATCAAAAGAAGCATAATAAGCAATGTCTGCGGATGAAATATTGTAATCATAAAAACTTAACATGGTGTTAAATCCAACGGAAGCCAATTGTCCGCCGCCGTCGGTTTCTGCTCCGGTACAACTTGCCACAAATGTACCGTGAAATTCTGTCGTATATTCAAAAGGATTGCCTGTACGGGAATCTACTGTTGAAGTTATTTTGTTTACTAAATCGGGATGGGAAATATCAAATCCCTGATCTATGATTGCTACCGTAATATTCGACGCCCCTTTAGTAATGTCCCAGGCTTCATCCGCTTCTATTTTATTTAAATGCCATAACACGGGAGTACCGTCCGGATTGGTTTGATACCACATCGTGTCCGAAGGATTATAATCCGGGTAACCTAAATCTTGAGCATATTCAATGTCGGAGAAACGGGTTGAATAATTTTCTTTTAAGAATGCAGCGAGTTCTTTAACATCGCAGTTACATTCTATGGATGCGAATTTTCTCAAATATTCATTCTTTGCTTTAGGGTAGGCATATTTATAGGAAAAGACTTTAAAATCCTTGAAAGCGCTATCCAGTTTTTTATCGTTATTGATAAGCTGCCCTTTTTCATTGGAGACTGTTTTACCGGCGTCGATAATATTCACCAGTAAATATCCGTATT
>JAIRLY010000420.1 GCA_031259075.1 Dysgonamonadaceae bacterium
TAAACTTTAACCCCGGCTATTTTCTGCCAACGTATGAAGTGATTTATTTAATTGCCAAACCTGATTTTCAACTCGTTCCAAAAGCAAACGCGCATGGCGATGTTTGGGAGTTTGCCCAGAGGATAATACAAATATGGAAATAAGAGAATCCCAAATTGAAGATATTTTAACCGCGTCGCCAGAGATGGTAAAAATTATCCTTAAACTTGAGGGCGATCCTAAATTTCTTGGACGACAGATAGTTATACCGTCTGGACGACTTGATATGCTTTATGCGTACAATACTGAGCTTCTGTTAGTAGAGCTCAAAATTACCGCTTTCCATGTAAAATTCATTCAACAAATTCTTAATTATAAAAATGACTTGCTTAATTTTCAGCAAGAAGGAAAATTAATTAAGGGGGATATAATACCATTTCTTATCCTGCCCAGTATCGATAAAAACAATCTGAGAACGGTAGAGAAAAACGGTATAAGATGCTGTGAGTATAATCCGGAGGATATCCTTAAATATTTTTACAGTGAAAAGCTTAAGCCGATTACATCTTTTATTGAATTAAGACCTATAGATATAGGTATTTGGAATATCCATCTAATAAACAAATTTATTTTTGAATTACAGGATACTAACAGCATCAAAGAATTGCAGGATAGATATAACGGGGCTTCGAAAACATTGTATAATAAAATTAGATTCGCGAGCGAATTAGGCCTCGTTATATGGATGCCTAACAGGGATTATATTGGATTATCAGAAATTGGAAAAGAATATGTTCTGTCTGCGGACAAGCGGTTTTTAATGCGATTGAGCGACAAGCAAATTAATTTGTTGCGGAATCATGTCATGCAAAACCCATATAGCTCGTCAATCGTTTTAGGGATAGCGTCTTTGATTGAAAGCGTCTTTGCGTTGTCAAGAAATACCTATCCGGTACAACTATCCCAACTCATTGATTATTTCACGTACTATTCTGGAAAAATATATGATTGGAAAACATCAAAAGCCCGATTTAATGGCACAAAAATGTATTCAAATTACGCTGTTGATTTAGGGTTGCTTGCTAAAAATAATGAATGCGTCTATCTTACTCCTGACGGATTTAAATTTGTCATACAAATGCAATTACATAAAAGCATAAAATTGATGAATAATTTATCGGTGGTGTAATATGACGGCTTTGAATGAAATAAATAATACTGAATTTGCTCTAGTATATCATATGTATCAAATGCTGATAAACAAGAACAAGTATATAGCCATTGGCGAGCGCCCAAAACTATTAACTCGCATAACATCAAGTCTTAAACTCGTTGCGGAAATAAACAAAGGAAAAGACTACCTGTCGTTGCAAAAACAAGTTTTGCGCAACATCATCAGTGAACGATATAAAAAGACAGAAACAACAAATGTTCGTGTACAACTCTTGTTAGCAGATTTGGAAAAAGAAATAGTTTCTCAGGAAATCATGAATGTTTTTATTTTTACTTGTGAACATATTTTGGTGCCGTTACAACAGGCAATAGAAAACATACCGAGCAATGATAGGGAATATACATTAAATATCGCTAAAGCGTATCTTGATATTGAAGGTAAACATGGCCTTGCTGACGTAATCTCATTATGGGACGACCTTGGCGTAAAAGGTTGTCTGAATGCGGAGCGGTCAGAAATCATTCGTGCGTTTGCAACGCTCAGGATTCTATTGACGACTGATAATTTGTCTGAAAATGAAAAGGATGTTGTTTTAACAGCCTTTGTTCAAGAATTTGAACGCCGAGCGGCACAAAAACGAAAAAAAAGAGCCGGTGGCAGTTTAGAAGATGTAACCAATTTTATCTTTGAATATTATAAAATACAATGCGCTGAATCACCGGAACATTTTCAGGCAGACATAGAAGTTGATAACTGGGTGAAAACAAACGATGGCTGGCTTATAGGCATTTCATGTAAAAGAACTCTGCGCGAACGTTGGAAACAAGTTACCTCTGCCGATTCATCAATCTTGAGTAAATTCAAAATTAAGTATATTTACCATATTGTAACATACGATGAAGATTTATCAGACGATAAATTAGCGTTGCTGGGAAGTCTACGGCATATTTTCTTTTTGCCCGATAGCAGCAGGCGGCTGAAATATGCGGTTGAACATATTGGATTAAAGGATTATGTAAAACCTATATCGTCACTCATCGATACTATTCAGGCACAGATATAAAACCGCCTGCCATTTACCAGATGTGACATTATCCCGTTCGTGGTGGCTCATGGTTTTTGTGGGTTACGTTTGCAGAGTGTTGGCGACTTGTGACGGGCGGCTCTCTGTGCTACGGTGTAGCGAGGAGGCCTCATGACTCATTGTTTTATGGACACAAAGGCAGATTCGAAAGCATGAGCGGCCACAATCGGACACGCGCTTTTGCTTGACCGTCCGTTTTGCGGGGGCATAAGGGGACAGGAGGAGATATATGACCATCAATAGCGAGAACCTTGTTTCCATAACCGAAGCGAACCGGAATTTTTCCAAGGTTGCCCGGCTGGTGGACAAGTCCGGAACTGCGGTAATACTGAAAAACAACACGCCCCGGTACGTGGTTTTGGATTTTGCCCGGCTGGGGAACGATGAAGCCGTCTCTCTTGGTGATGTGTTGTCCGTGGCCCGGAGTATTCTTGAAAAGCACCTTCCGGCTTTTCAGGAACTTGCCAAATAGAGGCCATGAAACGCCTAACAGAAAAGGCCATAACCGCCATGCACAGCGAACTTATCGTCCGAAGCGGCGGTTTGGGCGGTGTGTGGGCCCCGCAGGGGCTTCCCTTGGGCCCGGCTTGTTAAGTAAGCGTATCGGCCCCCATTCTGGGGGAGGGGCCGCAGGCCCTTCCCTTATAACCTAAGAAGGTCCACAGATTGCGAACTAAAGTTCCGCAGATGCGCCAAATGGCGGCACGAATAACCGCGAGTGGATCCACGGCTTAATCACGGTTTAA
>JAIRLY010000020.1 GCA_031259075.1 Dysgonamonadaceae bacterium
CCAACTTATATTCTATATCCGGATTTAACATCCCCGATAGACTTATTTCCAATGGATTGGTGATTTGATAAGAGACGTCCAATCCGTAAGTAAGGCTTTTATATATAGAAATATAAGCGCCGCGCGCGCCTACCGTCAAATCTCCGCTCCGGGTCTGAGCATGCAAACCTGCTGCAAAGAAAATCGGTAATAGAATAAATATGATTTTTTTCATCTTGAATTTATTTAATTAACATGTAATAATACCGTTTTATATTTGCCGTTTTCATCCGTTCATAGAAATAAGAAATTCTTCGTTGCTATATGTTTTTTCCATTCTGTCTTTTACAAATTCCATTGCTTCTAAACTATTCATATCCGAGAGGTATTTACGAAGAATCCACATGCGGTTAATGGTATCCTTATCTTGCAACAAATCGTCTCTACGGGTGCTGGATGCAATGATATCTACTGCGGGATAAATACGCTTATTAGATAATTTGCGGTCGAGTTGCAATTCCATATTGCCGGTTCCTTTAAATTCTTCGAAAATTACATCGTCCATTTTAGAACCTGTTTCTGTAAGCGCTGTGGCGATAATAGTCAATGAACCTCCGTTTTCGATATTTCGGGCTGCGCCGAAAAAACGTTTCGGTTTTTGTAAAGCATTTGCATCCACTCCGCCCGACAATACTTTTCCCGAAGCCGGTTGTACCGTGTTGTATGCTCTTGCCAAACGGGTAATAGAATCCAACAGGATGACTACATCATGACCACATTCAACCATTCGTTTCGCTTTGTTCAATACAATGTCCGCAATTTTCACATGACGATCTGCGGGTTCATCGAAAGTAGAAGCAATTACTTCAGCATCCACGCTTCGCTGCATATCCGTTACTTCTTCCGGACGTTCGTCAATCAGCAGTACAATCATATAAACTTCGGGGTGATTCCATGCTATTGAGTTTGCAATATCTTTCAAAAGCACTGTTTTACCGGTTTTCGGTTGAGCGACAATCAGCCCGCGTTGCCCTTTGCCGATCGGAGAAAATAAGTCTACCACCCGAGGCGAAATTTTGTCCATTACTTTCGGACTCATGCTGCGAGTAAGATTAAATTTTTCGTCAGGAAATAAAGGAGTTAAATGATCGAAAGGGTTGCGATCGCGAATCGCTTCGGGACGAAGGCCATTTATTAGATCTACTTTTACTAATGGGAAAAACTTTTCTCCTTCTTTCGGAGGCCGGATAGGGCCTTCGACAACGTCGCCGGTTTTCAATCCGAACAGTTTGATTTGCGATTGAGAAACATAAATATCATCGGCAGAAGACAGGTAATTGTAATCCGACGAACGCAAGAAACCGTAACCTTCCTGAATAATTTCCAGAACGCCTGTACCGGTTAATATTCCATCGAAATCGAACGTTTTATCTTTAGGCGTTTGAGTTCCGTTTGAATTTTTATTTTTCAGTAAATTATTATTAATCCCTGAATTATTTTTTTGAGAGACTTGAATTTGCTGATTTTGTTTTTGTGATTCTTTTTTGGACGTAAACAAAACCTGATCCATTACGCTGTTTATTTCAGGACTGTGCCTGAAGACCAATTTCCCTGAGTTTGCCGGTTCTTCATGTGATTTTTCTTCTTTTACAACCGGTTCTTTTTCCAAAATTTCCTTTTCAAGGTTTTCTTTTGCTGTTGTTTCAATGACAGTACTTGCATTTATTATATTTACAGATTCTGCTTTTGAATTGACAGAAGCAGGAGTAGTAATCCTTTCTCTTTTCTTTTTAAGAGGAGGGGGCGGAACTTCGTTTTGAGAATTTTTTTCTTTTAATTCTTCTTCTTTTTTTGTAATAACATCCATAGGAACATCTTTTTCTTCTATTGGTTTTTGTATTATTTCTTCTTTCTTCAAAGATTTTTTATTTTGCTGTTTTTTTACTTTATTTTCTTTTTGAGCCGGTTTTTCGTTTGACGCCGGTTGTATGTCCGCCACAGTATTTTCTTCTACTAATGGTTTGTTTTGATTTGCCTTCGCTGGTTTTGAAGTACGTTTTCGATTGGATTTTTTTCCTTCTTTTTCTTTTCCAGCCACTGCTTGCGCTTGTTTAGCTGCGTTTACGATCGCCTGTTGATCCAGGATTTGATAAATGAGATCATCTTTTTGTAATTTTTCTACTTTATTCAAGCCAAGTTCTTTTGCTAAAGTAATCAAGTTACTTTGATCCATTTCTTTGAGTTGCGAAATATTGTATTTCTGCATAAAAATAAATATATGTGTTAATTAAAAAATTATACAAAAGTGCAGGATAAAATTTGCGACAATGCTACTCTTTCGATATGTGTAAGATATTTCCGGTGCAAAGATAAAATAGATTTTTCTTTAACGCAACATTTTTTTCAAAAAAGTTTAAAAATACCTACTTTTTTTGTTTCTTTATTTACTCTATAACGATTGTCTGTTTGATGTCCTACAATCCAAATAATATCATTCCCCGAACAAAGTAACCATGTATTTCTTTTTTGTGGCTTACTAAATTTGTGATTATTAAAATAATCGCTCAGTTTTTGAAAACCGTTTATTCCAAAAGGAACAAATCGATCTCCTTTTTCCCATTTTTTCAGCCGCAAAGGAAAAAGTAATTTATCCGCATCAAAATATGCAATTTTTTTATCTTTTATAATTTCAAAATTTCCGGTGATATTCTCAAAAATAAAATAAATAGATAAAGGTGAATGTATTTCCTTAACGTTTTTATTTATTTCATACACGTTTTTATCTTCTTTTTGTTTATGCGACAATAAAAAAAACTGTTTTCGGTCTTTTATTAGAAGATATTCGGGAGAATAAAATTCTTTCCCCGACTGACTTTTCATAGCAGATGCTACATTTTGTATTCTATCCGGACCGAAACCGTAATCTTTCAGTATTTCAAATAATACGGATTCCGGTGATGATAATGTTTGTAAAACCGGAATATCAATGGTTTTTTCGATTGGATTAAAAACTTTTTTTTTGGCTTCTGCAATATATTCATCATATATTTTTGTCGCTTCGCTCAGATTTTTCATCATCTGAAGCAAAGTGGATTTGAAAGATGGATTGATTGATTGTAAAAGTGGAATTAATGATAAACGAATTTTGTTTCGAATGTATTCATCTTGCAAATTACTGGAATCTGTAATATATAATAAGGATTCTTTCTCGGCAAATTGCAAAATTTCTCTTTTTGAAATACATAACAAAGGACGGATAACATTCCCGTTTCTTGGTTTTATTCCCGTCAAACCTTTAATTCCGGTTCCGCGAATAAGGTTTAGAAGTATGGTTTCAATGTTGTCGTCTTGGTGGTGAGCTACTGCAACGGCGTCCGCATTTTGTTCTTTCCGTAATTGTTCAAACCATTCGTAGCGTAAATCCCTTGCTGCCATTTCAATAGAAATTCCTCTTTCGGAAGCTGTATTTTGAGTCCGGAAATCTCGTTTAAAAAAAGGAATGTTCCACAAAGAAGCTAAATTCGAGGCAAATTGCTCGTCGCGGTCGGATTCACATCCTCTCAAATGAAAGTTACAGTGAGCAGCCCGACATTCATATCCCAATTGATACAATACATAAAGCAATACAACCGAATCGGCGCCTCCGCTCAATCCTACGATTACCTTTGATTTGGAACAGGAAATTCCGGATATTAATAATCCTTGTTCGTCGATAAATTTTTTTATTTTTTCAATCATGCGTTCTTCTTGCATCCATGATAAAAAACAATCATTAAAAACAGGCTGCAAAGTTAATTTTAATTTTCAATATTTTCGTTTTTTTTCCTAAAATCCGCAGGGTATAGATTCAATATTTCAATAGAACTTAGGAGTTGTCCTCTATCTACAGAGCAGTTGTATTTCAAATTATGGGACTTTCAACTTTATCTGTCTTAGAGGTCTTCAACTACCTAACGTGCAAATAAGTTATACCCACGCATCCAACATGAGCGTTTACTAACCTATCCTTGCACGTTATGAAATTGTTGAAGTTTCTAAGACAAGAATATAAGCTAACGCTTTTTGAATTAATTATGTATGAAAGTGATTGGACGTGTTTTGCAGATATAAATCAAGAGACATTATCAAAATTACTCGAAATAAGTTCTTCCCGTGTTAGCGATTACTTGACGGAAAAAAGCGAGCCTACTTTGTCTGTGGCAAGAAAGATGAGTAAAAGGTTCGGCATTAGCCCATCGATTGTTTTGGGCGTTTGATTTTGTCCGGTGCGTAAAAGCGGTTATTTCCGCATAAAAAAAGGGAATTCTCACGAATTCCCTAATTCAATCTTTGTTAACCTTAAATCTAATACTATTATGAAAAAACTACTTTGCAAAGGTACGAGTTGATGGAAAAACAGGCAAATATATTTGTATAAAAGTTGTTAATTCAATGTTAAAGATTGCATATTGACATTAGAAAGATTTGATATTATTCATAATGTCAAACAATTCGTCCATTGTATTCGCTTTTAACATAGCTACTTTCGTCGATTTAAAATCGGGAATACCTTTGAAAAGCGGACTGGCTGCTATATGACGCCGATTATGCAAAATGCCGCGCCGTTCGTCTAAACGAATGACACTTTGTGAGATTTGCCGCTTTAAAACCGACAGATAGTATTCAAACGATTCTTCGGCGGCTCGTTCGCCGTAAATAAGATAATGCTTTACTTCCTTGAAAATCCAAGGCGCTCCGATGCTCGCTCTTCCAATCATCAGAGCATCCACTCCGTATTTGTCGAATGCTTGTTTGGCTATTTCGGGAGAAGTAATATCTCCGTTTCCAATAATGGGAATATACATCCGGGGATTATTTTTCACTTCGCCGATTAATGTCCAATCGGCTTCACCGGAATACATTTGCGAGCGGGTTCTGCCATGGATCGCTAAGGCAGCAATACCGCAATCCTGCAATCTTTCCGCTAAATCGACAATGATTTTACTTTCGTTGTCCCAACCCAAACGCGTTTTTACTGTTACCGGAACATGAACGGCCTTAACTACACCGGCGGTTATTTCAACCATTTTTTCAGGAGTTCGCAACATTCCTGAACCGGCGCCTTTACTTGCTACTTTTTTGACCGGACAGCCAAAATTCAAATCTAAAATGTCGGGACGAGCTTCTTCGCAAATCCGGGCTGCTTCGACCATTGCCTCTACTTCTTTTCCGTAGATCTGTATTACGACAGGCCTTTCTTCGTCGGAAACTTCTAATTTGGCTTTCGTTTTATTGACATGGCGAATCAAAGCGTCGCTGGAAATAAACTCCGTATATACCATATCGGCTCCAAACTCCTTACACAACAACCGGAAAGAAACATCCGTCACATCTTCCATCGGAGCTAAAAAAACGGGATAATTATCAAATGCTACAGTATCAATCTTCATCGCGGTGCAAAATTACGGTTTATTTTTGTACTTTTGTAACATAATTATTCATACAGATTGGAAAATATTAATTATTATGAAATTATGGCGCCGGTTGGTTCTTACGAATCTTTGGCGGCAGCTATTCAAGGCGGAGCGGATTCGGTTTACTTTGGAATCGAAGGATTGAATATGCGTTCCCGGTCGTCGAATAACTTTACTATTGAAGATTTACATAAAATAGCACGGATTTGTAAGAAACATAAAATAAAAAGCTATCTGACAGTCAACACAATCATTTACGACAGCGATATTTTACGGATGCGCGAAATTATCGACGCCGCCCGGGAAGCCCGGCTTTCCGCCATTATCGCGGCAGACGTCTCTGCAATGAGTTATGCCAAAAATATTGGAATGGAAGTTCATCTTTCTACTCAACTGAATATTACGAATATCGGAGCATTACGGTTTTACGCTCAATTTGCCGATGTGGTCGTTTTGGCGAGGGAATTGAATCTGGAACAAGTGAAAGCAATTCATACACAAATCATTGAACAGGAAATCAAAGGTCCGAAAGGCGAGTTGGTGCGGATCGAAATGTTTGCTCATGGAGCATTGTGTATGGCTGTTTCGGGAAAATGCTATTTGAGTTTACACGAAATGAATGTATCGGCAAATAGAGGCGAATGTAATCAAATTTGTCGACGAGGATATATTGTGAAAGATAAAGAAAGCGAGATTGAATTGGAAATCGACAATCCATACATCATGTCGCCCAAAGACTTAAAAACCGTGCATTTTATTAATAAAATGATAGAGGCAGGGGTCCGGGTTTTTAAAATAGAAGGTCGTGCACGCGGCCCTGAATATGTGCGAACAGTAACCGAATGTTACAAGGAAGCAATTACGGCTTATTGCAAAAATCAATTAACGGAAGAAAAATTTCGCAATTGGGACGAACGGTTGAAACAAGTTTTTAACAGGGGATTCTGGAACGGTTATTATTTGGGACAACGGTTAGGCGAATGGAGCGATAAATATGGAAATGAAGCTACCGAAAAAAAAATGTACATCGGTAAAGTCGTTAAATATTTCTCCAAATTGAGCGTTGCCGAGTTTCTGATGGAAACACAAACCCTGCATGTTGGAGATAAAGTGTTAATTACAGGCCCGACTACCGGCGCTTTGTTCCTGAAAGTAGAAGAGATTCGGGTGGATTTGAAGCCGGTAGAAGAAACCGGTAGAGGAGAACATTTTTCAATGTGCGTTCCGGAAAAAGTACGTCCTTCCGATAAATTATATAAGATATGTCGATGAATAAAAATACGTCAAAACATTTTTTTTTGAATTTATAAAAAAAAACTCCCAAATAATTTTGTCAAACTGTTAATTTTAACTTAATTTGCTTCTTTTTTCATACTTGAAGTAATTTGTTAAAATGTTTTATTTTATACGTCTCATATTTTTTGTTTTTTTTAGTAAATGTTAAACAAAAAAAAGCGTACTTTGTTTCATTAATACAGAATTGTATTGTAATATGAGGAAGTCAACAATTTGGTTACTTGCCGGTGTTATGGTTTTTGCATTTATTGGCTTGATGTATTTACAGATAAATTATATTTTAATTATTTTGAATACACAAAGAAGTCAATTTGAAGATGCCGTCAAAAGAGGTTTATATCAAGTTTCACATAATTTGGAATTAGATGAAATATCGAAACTTCTTAATGACCAGCTTTTTATTTTCGGGAAAAAATATATGAGAGGCGGAAAAACATCCATTGCTTCCCAAAGAATAAATATTAAAGAACAACAACGCCTGTCAATTGATGGTTCGGGCCAACAATTGTCGACTAAACTTGATATCAACAGAGGAGAGATTGATTCTCTTTCCATTTTATCGCCAAGTTTTGGTAAAAATGACATCAATACGGCTTCACGAGCTATTCAGGATGCAATGAAAGACCAATATTTTTATTATCAAAATTTATTGGATGAAGTAATCCAAAATGCGATGAAAGCAAACGAAAAACCAATTGATGAAAGAATAGATTATAGAAAGTTGGAATCGTATATTCGGGCGGAATTGGCCAATAACGATTTGGCGCTTCCTTTTGTCTTTGCCGTTTTGGATAAAACGAAAAATATTATTTATAAAAGTCCTGATTATAATCAGGAAACATTGAAAAATATTTATTCCCAAATATTATTCCCCAAAGATCCGGCTAATAATTTATATACGCTTCAGGTTTCATTTCCAACGCAGGAAAAATATGTTCTTAACTCGAATAGTTTTATTGTGCCTTCTATTATTTTTACATTTGTCTTATTGGTCGTATTTATATTTACGATATACGTAATACTCAGACAAAAGCGTTTGTCTGAAATGAAAAATGACTTCATCAATAATATGACGCACGAGTTAAAAACGCCGGTAGCAAGTATTTCATTGGCGGCGCAAACGTTGAACGATACGGATGTGAACAATTCGCCTCATCTGATGGAACATGCTAAAAAAGTGATTAGCGACGAAAGTAAGCGGTTGGGATTTTTAGTTGAAAAGGTATTGCAAATGTCTTTGTTTGAAGACAGAGCGACACAGTATAAAATGACAAAATTGGACGCCAATGATCTGATCACAAATATTGCAAGTACTTTTGCTCTAAGAGTGGAAAATGCGGGCGGTATTTTGGATATCGACCTTGAAGCTTTGGATTCAACAATTTTGGTGGATAAAATGCATTTTACAAATGTCCTGTTTAACTTAATGGAAAATGCGGTAAAATACAGACGAAGAGAAATCCCGCTGATTTTGATAATCCGTACCCTGAATGTGGGTGATAAAATTCAGATTGTCATAGAAGATAATGGAATTGGTATACGAAAAGAAAGTCTTAAAAAGATTTTTGATCGATTCTATCGGGTTCCTACAGGAAACAGACACGATGTGAAAGGCTTTGGATTAGGCTTAGCATACGTGCAACGAATTATTACAGAACTGGATGGAACAATTAAAGCAGAAAGCGAATATGGTGAGGGAACAAAATTTATTATTACATTGCCTTACATAAACAATTAATATAAAAAAAGAAAAATTATGGAAGAAAAAGTAAAGATCTTCATGTGCGAAGACGATGAAAATTTAGGAATGCTTTTAAGAGAATACTTGCAAGCAAAAGGGTTTTCCGTTGATTTATTTCCGGATGGAGAAGCCGGTGGAAAGGCTTTCCCGAAAGAAAAGTATGATTTGTGTATTTTAGACGTAATGATGCCTAAAAAGGATGGTTTTTCATTAGCTCAAGAAATAAAAACGATCAATCCTGAAATTCCAATTATCTTTCTAACTGCAAAAACAATGAAAGAAGATATTTTGGAAGGATTTAAAATCGGAGCGGACGACTATTTGACAAAACCATTCAGTATGGAAGAATTATTGCTTCGTATAGAAGCTATTCTCCGTCGAGTAAGTGGTAAAAAGGCGCCTAAAGAAGGCCCCTTTATTCTGGGGAAATTTACTTTTGATGTACAAAAACAAGTGTTAGCCAACGGAAAAGAAAGCGTGAAGTTGACAACGAAGGAAAGTGACCTGTTAGGGCTTCTTTGTGAAAATCAGAACCAAATATTGGAACGTAATTATGCTTTAAAAAAGATTTGGGGTGTAGTAGATTATTTCAATGCAAGAAGCATGGACGTCTATATCACTAAATTGAGAAAATTGTTGAAAGACGATCCGGATATTGAAATCATGAATATTCATGGAAAAGGCTACAAACTGATAGCGCCGACGGAAAGTGCATCATAAAGTATGAAGTTTTTCCATGTTTTACTGTCGATTCTATTCATTGGCTGGACGTTAAACGCTCAAACCTACAGTGAATGGATAGAATCTTCTTTTCAATATATCGACGAAAATCGCTTGGATTCGGCGGAAATCGCACTGAAAAATGCACTGAAAAAAGAACCCGAAAATCAGATGAATGCTTTTTTATTCAATAATTTAGGAACCATTCAGAGACGACAGGGGAAATTAGAAGATGCACTGCGTTCTTATACTTTAGCTTTGGTGCGCTATCCGAAAAACAGTACTTTTCTAAGCGCACGAGCTTCTTTATTTTCCGAAACAGGAGATTTCAAAAATGCGCTTTTGGATTATAATACCTTGTTAAACGAATATCCTAATGACGAAGAAGCGCTGTATCAAAGAGCTTTACTCTATCTGAGCATCAAAAATTTTGAATTATCCGAAAAAGATTTAGAACGAATAAAGGAACTCAACCCTCAAAGTTTTTATGCCCGTTTGGGTTTCGGCTCTCTGTATAAAATAACAGGCCGGTACGACGACGCCGAAAAGATATACAATTATTTGGAAGAAAAAGAACCCAATCATCCTGCGGTTTATTCCGGTAGAGCCGAATTATTTCTTTTACTCAAAAAAGGAGGTAAAGCTTTATCCGACATTAATAAAGCTATTCGTTTATCACATGAAAAGGAAAATCCGTATCTGTATATTATCCGAAGTAAAGCCAAACTTTTGTTGTATGAAAAAGAATCGGCTGCCGAAGATATCCAAAAAGCAATAACGTTAGGATACGATCGTGAATCAGGAGAAGAACTCTTGAAATTCGCAAAATAAAGTTCAAATCATCGGATTAAAAAAAACAGGGAAACGTCCGATCTTATATCCGAAAATATGAACCTGAGTTTCGGATGAAAAAACGGCGCAAATACGCTAACTGTTTATTTTCCGAAACTCAGGTTCTTAGATACCTTATTGCTTTTTATTTCTTGCACCTGACGCTAAACGA
>JAIRLY010000104.1 GCA_031259075.1 Dysgonamonadaceae bacterium
CGCGCACGTGCGCGCGCACTATTTTAATGTAGAAAAATATTACCGAAAAAATCAATTTGCAAATAACACATAATTTATAAATCCTTTGTACCTTTGTCCCCGATTTAAAAATAATTGATTTTGAAAACATTTGAAGAATTAGGTGTTGCTCCAAATATCCGAAGAGCAATCATAGAAATGGGTTATGAAAGCCCAATGCCGGTACAAGAAGAAGTGATTCCTTATTTACTCGGCAACGAAAATGAAGTCATCGCATTGGCTCAGACCGGAACAGGTAAAACAGCGGCATTTGGCCTTCCTATTTTACAACAAATCCACGTGAACAATGTACAACCTCAAGCTGTAGTTCTCTGTCCAACCCGCGAATTATGCCTTCAAATAGCAGACGACCTCAATGACTATTCCAAATACATCGAAAAATTGAAAGTGCTTCCGGTTTATGGCGGTTCGAGTATTGAAAGTCAAATCAGATCTTTGCATCGGGGAGTACATATCATTGTGGCGACTCCCGGCCGTTTGATTGATCTAATCAAACGGAAAACGGTCGATTTACAGCAGGTAAGAAATGTAATTCTGGATGAAGCAGACGAAATGCTCAATATGGGTTTTTCCGAAAGTATTGATGAAATATTATCACATGTCCCTAAAAATAGAAATATGCTTCTTTTCTCTGCTACAATGCCGGCCGAGATAGCGCGAATCACAAAAAAATACATGCGCAATCCGCATGAAATTGTGATAGGGAAAAAAAATGAAGGAGCAAAAAATGTTAAACACATCTATTATATGGTTAATGCCAAAGATAAGTATTTGGTATTAAAAAGAATAGCCGATTACAATCCGAATATTTACGGGATTATTTTTTGCCGGACAAGAAAAGAAACGCAGGAAATTGCCGATTTGTTGATCAAAGATGGTTATAATGCCGACTCTTTACACGGAGATTTGTCGCAAGTTCAACGCGATTATGTGATGCAAAAATTCCGTTTACGCAATATTCAACTTTTGGTTGCAACCGATGTCGCTGCAAGGGGATTAGATGTAGACGATCTGACTCATATTATCAATTACGGTTTACCGGATGATATTGAGTTATACACTCATCGGAGCGGAAGAACGGGAAGAGCCGGAAAAACCGGAACTTCTATTGCTATCATTAATTTGAGAGAAAAACATAAGGTAAAAAATATAGAAAAAGTTATTAATAAACAGTTTGAACAAGGCGTTATTCCCAAAGGAAAACAAATTTGCGAAAGACAATTATTCAGCTTTATCGACAAATTAGAAAAAGTAAAAGTAAACGAAGAAGAAATAAAAGATATTTTACCTTCCATCTATCGAAAATTAGACTGGTTGGATAAAGAAGATATTATCAAACGGCTTATTTCTCACGAATTTAACATCTTGATTAATTACTATCAGGAAGCCGGCGAAATAGAACTTTTATGCGAGGGTGGCCGGAAACGGGAAAGAGATAAAGAAAAACGTATTTCCGGTAAAGGAACAAGCCGAACTTCGGAAAAAGGATACGCTCGTCTATTCATTAATTTAGGCAAAACAGATGGTTTAGCTCCGCAAAATGTAATCGGACTCTTGAACGACAATATCCCCGGTAAAAAAGTGAATATAGGACGCATTGATTTGATGAAGAACTTTTCTTTCTTTGAAGTAAAAGAAGTCGACAAAGAAAGAGTGATAAGAAATTTGGACGGCATTAAAGTTTTTGGTCGTAGAGTAGCGGTGGAAGGAGCACAACCCTCGCTTTCGGAAAACAGGAAACAAAAAATTGAAAAAAAACAGAAAGACAACCGGAAAGAGAATCGAAAGTTCAAAAATAAAAAAGTCCGAAAATCGTCCTGACTTTACCGAGTTCCGGTGATTAGCGACACTAAAGGATGAAAAATTATAATTTATAAGACATTAGATTAAAGATTAAAGAAGCAGATTTGAAAAGACCATAAGACTGTTTGTTCGTCTTTTTATAAATTTTATACTATTTTTGTATTGTAAAATAGTATAGTAAGTTTTATTTTAATATTGATAATCAACATGATACATGAAAAACGAAACTCTTTTAGGTGTAAAATTATCAGTCTTTTTTGTGTTAATAATTTCTTTTTCAATAGCCGGATGCAGAAAGAAAAATGCTTTACCGTTTCATGAATACGATTTTTCTCAGATAAAAGAAAAAGGAGAGATAAATGCACTTATCTTATCCGGTTCGACGTCTTATTTTATTTACAAAGGCGAACCCAAAGGCTATGAATATGAATTATTGAGCGATTTTGCTGAAAATCAACGTCTCAAATTAAATATCAAATTGGCCGAGAATGAATCCCAACTCATTGAAATGCTTTTAAACGGCGAAGGCGATTTAATTGCCTGTAAATTTCCGATAACCAATGAAGGAAAAGAAATCTTGTTGTATACCGGACGGGAAGTAATCAATCAGCAAGTATTGATACAACGTTCTAATAAAGGAGACACATTGTTGAAAGATGTAACCGAACTGATTGGGAAAGACGTGTGGGTAATTCGAGATACTAAATATTACCGGCGATTGGAAAATTTGAACGATGAATTAGGAGGAGGAATCAATATACAAACCATTGATAAAGATACGGTTTCGACGGAAGACCTGATTGAGCAGGTTGCTAAAGGAAAGATCTCCTATACCATAAGCGACGCAGATCTGGCAAAACTTAACAAGACTTATTTTCACAATATTAATATTTCGTTAATCGTCGGACATCCTCAACGAGCATCTTGGGCGGTTAGAAAAACATCTCCCGAACTGGCTTCCGCTATTGATGAATGGTTTATGGAAAATAAAAATGATATACGCTACAAAGCGATTATCAAACGCTATTTCGAAATGAGCAAAATGCCCGGCGATGAACCGGTTCCTATTATAGGGAACGGACAAATCTCGCCTTACGATTCTTGTTTTAAAGAATATGCAAAATTGATCAATTGGGATTGGCGGCTTTTGGTTTCTATTTCTTTTCAAGAATCCAAATTTCATACCAATCTTATTTCTTGGGCAGGAGCTACCGGATTGATGGGTTTAATGCCTAAAACAGCTGAAGCAATGGGAATTACACAGGAAGAAACCACTCAAGTAGAGCCAAGCATCCGGGCTGCTACCCGATTGATTAGAAGACTGAATCAATCTTTTTCTTTTATTGAAAACGAGGAAGAACGAATCAAATTTATTGTAGCCGCTTATAATTCCGGTTCAGGACATATTTATGATGCTCGGGCATTAGCCGAAAAATATGGGAAAAACCCCAATGTGTGGGAAGAAAATGTGGAAGAATGTCTTAAACTGAAAAGCATACCGGAATATTACAACAATCCGATAGTTAAACAAGGATATTTCAGAGGAACAGAGACCATCAATTATGTTCGTAGCGTCATTGAACGCTGGAAATATTATGAAATAAAAGTTAAAAAATAAAATGGATACAGGGTATTATCATTCGCCTGTCGGAATATTGGAAATAAAAGCAGACGATAAAGCAATTATCAGCGTACAATTGTGCGATAAAATCGCATGGCGCACAAAATCAAAGAATCCGATTATCCGGCAATCAATTATTCAACTTTCAGAATATTTTGCAGGAAAACGTCGATCGTTCGATCTTCCGCTTTTTGCAAAAGGAACGGAATTTCAGGAAAAAGTTTGGGATGCTCTACTTCAACTTCCTTATGGAAAAACGGTCAGTTATGCAGAAGTTGCTAAAATTGTCCGGCATCCGAAAGCATGGAGGGCCGTCGGTTCGGCAAATGGAAAAAATCCGATCGCTATCATTATCCCCTGTCATCGGGTGATTGCTTCCGACGGAACATTAGGCGGTTACGCTCACGGTTTGGATATTAAAAAACAATTATTGGATTTAGAAAAACAAAATAAATAAAAATATGAAAAACAAAGTAATTTTTTTTGTGTTGATGATGATGACAATTTCCTCAAAATCGCAGAATAAAGAAAATATTTTTTCTGTGAACACAGGCGATTACATGGTACATCTTCTTTCGGAAGGACAACAAACGGGAAATACGAGTATATTGATTGGCGCTACTCCCGAAATGATTAAAGAACAAATCCCTGACGGCGCTTTTCCGAATGCGACCAACGCTTTTTTAATTCAAGCCTCCGGCAAAAATATTTTAGTCGATACCGGCTTCGGACGTTTATTGTCCGATAATCTGAAAGAACTTGGTTTGCGTAACGAATCGATTGATGCAATTTTACTCACGCACATGCATGGCGATCACATCGGCGGGTTATTAAAGAATGGTCAGATTGTGTTTCCCGATATCCGGTTGTATATTTCAAAACCGGAATATGATTATTGGTTGAATGTAAACAATGAAAGCGCTCTGAACATATTAAAAGCCTATAAAAATCAGATCGTGTTGTTTGATCCCAACGAATTGGAAAACATTACGAATGAATTGCTCCCCGGAATAAGTGCAATTGCCGTTTATGGACATACTCCGGGACATACGGCTTATTTGATACAGTCCGGAGACAATAAGCTATTGATTTGGGGAGATTTAACTCATGCGATGGCCATTCAGATGCCTTATCCTCAAATAGCCGTAACTTATGATGTAGATCCGGAGTCGGCGATCCGGTCTCGCGAAGCAATATTAAAATATGTTTCAGAAAATAAAATCCCTGTTGCGGGGATGCACATTGCTTATCCGGCTATCGGAGACGTCCGGCTGTTTTTGGAAGGAAGATATGAATTTGTTCCCAGATAGATTTTGTATCTTTGCCGAATGGAATTAGATTCTCACTCTGTATTAAGTAAATTATCAGGACCTGTCTTTGACGCGCTCACCGGGTCAGCGGATGCACTTCAGGTGGAAGCGTACGTTATCGGCGGATTTGTACGCGATTTGGCGCTTCGGCGTCCATCGAAAGACATTGATGTCGTTTGTGTAGGAAACGGAATAGAACTCGCGCGGGAAGTCGTCAACCGTTTGGGCCCCAAAGCGCATTTTGTTTTTTTCAAGAATTACGGTACCGCACAGGTAAAATACCATGATATTGAAATCGAATTTGTAGGAGCGCGCAAAGAATCCTATACAAGAAATTCTCGCAATCCTGTTGTTGAAAATGGAACTTTGCAAGAGGATATGAATCGTAGAGATTTCACTATCAATGCAATAGCCATTTGTATCAACAAAGACCATTTTGGAATCCGGATCGATCCTTTCAACGGATTGGGAGATTTAGATAAATGTATAATAAAAACGCCTCTGAATCCGGATGTTACATTTAGCGATGATCCTTTGCGAATGTTCCGGGCCATTCGATTTGCAGCGCAATTGGGATTTTTTATTGAAGCGGAAACATTTGAAGCAATTGAAAAAAATAAGAACCGGATCGAAATTATTTCTAAAGAACGGATTGTCGACGAATTGAACAAAATTGTATTGTCGCCCCGTCCTTCTATTGGTTTTGAATTGTTGGAACAAACCGGCTTGCTGGATATTATTTTCCCTGAACTCACCGCCTTGAAAGGCGTAGAAACGAAAGTAGGTATCGGTCATAAAGATAATTTCAGCCACACGCTTACCGTTTTGGATAATTTGGCGCGAACCACCGACAATCTCTGGTTGCGTTGGGCGGCTTTATTTCATGACATCGGAAAACCCAGAGTCAAACGTTTCGACAACAAATTGGGTTGGACCTTTCATGGACATGAATTCAAAGGAATGAAAATGTTAAAAAACATTTTCCAGCGCATGAAGTTTCCCCTGAATGAAAAACTGAGATACGTCGAAAAACTGGTTTCACTGCACATGCGCCCCATTGCACTGGCCGACGAAGAAGTGACGGATTCCGCTATACGGCGTTTACTGTTCGATGCCGGTAATGATATTGACGACCTAATGTTGCTTTGCGAAGCCGATATCACCTCTAAAAATCCCGAAAAAGTCAAGCAATTTCTTCATAATTTTAAATTAGTGCGCAGTAAATTAAAAGAAATTGAAGAAAAAGACCGCATACGAAACTTCCAGCCGCCTATCGACGGTTTGCAAATCATGGAAATGTTTAATCTTCCGCCCGGTAGAATCGTAGGCGAATTAAAATCGGCCATAAAAAACGCTATTCTGGAAGGTGAAATTCCAAACGAATACGAAGCGGCCTATACCTATTTGATGAAAATAACAGAAAATAAAATAAAAAATACGACAGAATAAATTAATACAAACCTTATAAATACAATGGATTACACCGATTCATCCGTATGATGATGCAACAATTTGAAATGTTCCTTTTTCTTTCTTTCATTTAAATTGTTGATAACTTTTTTAAAACATTGCCTTTGAAACAGGTCATTTTTTATATCTTTACATCTTCTAAAAAAAGATATATACAATATGTCGAATAATCTGAATTTAACAATTATTCCTTTTGTACACTTACACGTACACTCCTATTTTTCACAATTAGACGGCATGTCTTCGATTGCAGGATTGGTAGATAAGGCTGTTTCTTGCGGCATGAAAGCTTTGGCGCTCTCCGATCACGGAAATATGTTCGGCGCAAAAGAATTTTACGATTATGTAAATAAGAAAAACAAAAAATTACCGGAAGAACAAAAAATTAAACCGATTTTAGGCGTGGAAGCTTATTGTGCACGACGAACACGATTTGATAAAACAACGAAAGAAGACAACGGCGGTTGGCATTTATTGTTGTTGGCTAAAAATAAAAAAGGCTATCAGAATTTATGTAAATTAGTTTCTACTTCGTGGATCGACGGATATTATTATCGTCCGCGCATCGACAAAGATTGTTTGGAAAAATACAGCGAAGGATTGATCGTGACGTCGGCTTGTATCGGTGGAGAAATTCCGCGAAAAATACTGGATGGAGATATAAAAGGAGCGGAACAATCCGTTCTTTGGTTTAAACGGATTTTCGGAGATGATTTTTATTTGGAATTGCAACGACATAAAACCGATAAGGAAGGAGGAGATCAAACAACTTATTCCAAACAGGCCGCCGCCAATAAAGGAATATTGGAATTAGCAGAGAAAACCAAGACTAAAATTATTTGTACCAACGATGTCCATTTTGTGGAAGAAGAACACGCAGAAGCTCACGATCGTTTAATTTGCCTGGGAACCGGAAAAGATTTGGACGATCTGAACCGGATGCGTTATACCAAGCAAGAATGGTTTAAATCCACTGAAGAAATGAATGTCGTTTTTTCCGATTTGCCGGAAGCTTTGAGCAATACAATCGAAATTGCAGATAAAGTGGAACACTACAGTATTGATTCAATTGCTATAATGCCTGCTTTTCCTATCCCCGAATCATTCGGTACGGAAGAAGAATATAGAAAAAAATATACTGAGGAAGAGTTGCGCAAAGAATTTAATAAAGAAGAAGAGACCCGTTTCGACAAATTGGGAGGATATAATAAAGTAATTCGTATCAAACTGGAAGCGGATTACTTGTGGAATCTAACGATGCAGAAAGCCAAGATTCGTTATAAAAACCCGATTCCGGAAGATGTTCTGGAACGTTTGGAATTTGAATTGGATGTGATGAAAACGATGGGGTTTCCGGGATATTTCCTGATTGTTCAGGATTTTATACAAGCAGCGCGGAATATGGGTGTAGCGGTGGGGCCGGGACGAGGTTCGGCAGCCGGTTCGGCAGTAGCCTTTTGTTTGGGAATTACAGATATAGATCCTTTGAAATACGATTTACTGTTTGAACGTTTTCTAAATCCCGATCGAATTTCGATGCCGGATATTGATATTGATTTCGACGACGACGGGCGGGCGGAAGTGCTTCGTTGGGTAACCGAAAAATATGGAAAAGAAAGGGTAGCACATATCGTTACTTATGGGACAATGGCTGCTAAAATGGCTATTAAGGATGTAGGAAGAGTGCAAGGCTTGCCTCTTTCGGAAACAGACCGATTAACCAAACTTATTCCCGATCGCCTAAAAGATAAAGAAACTGACGAACCAATCAAAATAAACATTAAAGATTGTATAGAACGCATCCCTGAATTACGCGAAGCGCGTTATTCCGAAAACAAAGATCTATCGGATACTTTGAAATATGCCGAAATGCTGGAAGGTACAGTTCGTCAGACGGGAGTTCACGCTTGCGGCGTTATCATCGGAGCAGACGATCTGACCAATTATGTTCCGCTTGCTACAGCAAAGGAAAAAAGTACGGGCGAAGATGTTCTGGTCACTCAATATGAAGGTTCGGCAATTGAATCTGTCGGCTTGATAAAAATGGATTTTTTGGGATTAAAAACACTCTCCATTATAAAAGAGGCTATCTCCAACATTAAAAAATCCAAAGGAATAGAAATAGATATTACGCGTATCCCTATTGATGATAAAAAAACATACGAACTGTACAGTAAAGGTCAAACTATTGGTACGTTCCAATTTGAGTCGGCGGGAATGCAAAAATATTTGAAAGAATTGCAACCAACTAAATTTGAAGACCTTGTTGCAATGAATGCGCTTTATCGTCCGGGACCAATGGCTTATATTCCCGATTTTATCGATCGGAAACATGAACGGAAAGCGATTTCTTACGATTTTCCGGAAATGGAATCTCGCTTAAAAGATACTTACGGCATTACCGTTTATCAGGAACAAGTCATGCTTTTAAGCCGGGATTTAGCAGGATTTACGCGAGGACAATCCGACGAGTTACGAAAAGCGATGGGTAAAAAACTCAAAGACAAAATGGAAGCCTTACATGGTGAATTTATCAATGGAGCCATTCAAAACGGTTTTGGACCAATGGAAAAATTGGAAAAAATTTGGAGTGACTGGACTGAATTTGCCAAATATGCTTTCAACAAATCCCATGCGACATGTTATTCGTGGGTTTCCTATCAGACAGCTTATCTGAAAGCGCATTATCCTGCCGAATTTTTGGCGGCCAACTTAACCCGCAACCGCGACGACATCGGTGAAATTACTAAATTTATGGACGAATGTCGGTCGATGGGTATCAAAGTTATGGAACCGGATATAAACGAATCCGAACTGAATTTTACGGTGAATAAAAAAGGAGATATTCGGTTTGGGTTAGGAGGAATAAGAGGCGTGGGGCGTGGAGCAGTCGAAGCCATTATAAAGGAACGGGAGAAAAATGGCCCGTTTACAAGCATCTTTGATTTTGTGGAAAGAGTTAACTTGGCGACTTGCAATAAGAGAAATATAGAAGCATTGAGCCTGTCCGGAGCATTCGATAACTTTCCGGAAGTAAGCAGAGAACAATTTTTTGCGGAAAACACCAAAGGAGAAGTTTTTATAGAAACGCTTATTCGTTACGGAAATAAATATCAATTGGATAAAAGTTCAGCTGTAAATTCGCTCTTCGGAAGTTCAAATTCAATTGAAATTGTTAAACCGGTTATTCCGAAAACCGAAACGTGGAGCAGTATCGAACGGCTGAATAAAGAAAAAGAATTGGTAGGAATTTATTTATCTTCGCATCCATTAGACGAATATTACATTGTATTGAATTATATTTGCACCTTAGGAATGAAAGATTTTGAGGAAGCTAAAACAGCATGTCTCAATCAAGAATTGATAATAGGCGGAATCGTCAGTTCTTATCGAGAAGGAATTTCTAAAACCGGCAATTCCTATGGAATTTTAAAACTGGAAGATTTTTCGGGAAACGGCGAAATCGCGTTATTCGGAAAAGACTTAATTGATTACGGTAAATATGGCCGTCCGAATATCTATTTACTAATCAAAGGAATGTTTGTTCCAAATCAGTATGGCCCGGCGAACGCAAAATTCCGAATTTCATCTATTCAATCTTTGAGTGAAATTAAAGACAACATTGTAAAAAAAATAACGATTTCAATTCCATTAGACCGGCTGAATGAGCAATTTATTGCCGATTTGTCTTCTTTAATAAATAATCATCAGGGGAATAGTTCCCTGTATTTTCAAATCGAAGATTTGGAACGAAAATTATCAATAGCATTGGTCGCGGAAAACGGAAAATTTTACATTGATAAAAACATAATACAATATTTGGAGAATAACGAAATAGCATTCAAAATAAATTAAGTATAAACTTTTAAATGAATCATTATGGCAATGCAAATAACAGAAGCCAATTTCGAAGAACTGTTAAACGGAGAGAAACCTTTCGTTGTGGATTTTTGGGCCGAATGGTGCGGCCCCTGTAAAATGATTTCTCCTATTGTGGATGAATTAGCGGCGGAATATGAAGATCAAATAGTTATTGGGAAGGTAAATGTCGATGAAAATGAAAATTTGTCGATCGAATATGGAATTCGCAGTATTCCGACACTGCTTTTCTTCAAAAATGGAAAATTAGTGGATAAATTCGTTGGTGCAATTTTGAAAGAAACTTTGGAAGAAAAGATTAAATCTTTGCTAACTCGCTGATATAAATTCGTTCCGCAGGTCAACGACCTGTGGTTAAGAACTAAGAGTTAAGAATGAAAATAGAGAAAGGAAAGCCGAAGGCTTTCAATATGAATAACCCCCAATGAAGCGAAGCGATTGGGGGCAAAAAGGGCGAAAGCACGAAAGCACGAAAGCGCGAAAGCGGAAAGGACGTTACGGCGGCCTGAAAGGACGTAATTTTCATAACCGCAGGTCAACGACCTGCGGAACGAACGGACTCCGCGAAACCGCTGCCTGAAAAGGCAGGACATAGTAGTGTTCGCTCATCCGCAGGTCGTTGACCTGCGGTTATGAAAATCCAGTCCTTTCAGGACGTCCCTTATTCTCCAAAACGGAAGGCACCCGTCTTCAGGGCGTATCGTCACCCGTCTTCACTGCTCTGAAGCACGAAAGCGCGAAAGGGCGAAGGCACGAAAGGCTTTCCGTTCTTAACTCTTAGTTCTTAACTCTTAACTCTTAGTTCTTAAAGGCCGTCTGTCCCGTAGGGACAAAATGTCGGTAGAAAATACGAACCTCTCCAGCCTTTCCCTGTCCCGTCAGGGACAGAATATGATTTTTCTACACATTCCGTCCCTAACGGGACGGGCGACGGTGAAAATAAACCCCGTTTTCTACCAACATGCTGTCCCTGACGGGACAGACGGCTTTCAAGAACTAAGAGTTAAGAATGAAAATAGAGAAAGGAAAGCCGAAGGCTTTCAATATGAATAACCCCCAATGAAGCGAAGCGATTGGGGGCAAAAAGCACGAAAGCGCGAAAGCACGAAAGCGCGAAAGGTCGTTACGGCGTCCTGAAAG
>JAIRLY010000114.1 GCA_031259075.1 Dysgonamonadaceae bacterium
AAGGCCATGAGATGGAGTATCTTGCAAGTGATTATTGGAAGCCATACGAAAGCATTATTCCTCAGGAAAAACATCTACAGACAAAAGCAGAAACATATACAGTAGAATGGTATAATAGTTTATTTAGACATTTTTTGGCAAGAATGAGAAGAAAATCGAAATGCTATTCCAAGAAAATCGAAATGTTAAAAATATCTGTGCTTTTATTGATGCACCGCAGAAATGGAATGCTATCTATACTTAATTAGCAATGCCCCTTTCCGGCAAGCTTGTGACAACGTTCATTGTGTTCCCGGAAAACATCCAGTAACATGATCGTCGTTTTTTCGTTTCTACCTAAATACTGATCGATGATTTTCTTAGCGTTGATTTCAACGTTATCAAATTCCATCTCGCGGTAAATCTGCATGATCCGCATACGGATGGTATCTAAACGGAGGTTTAACTCTTGGTCTTCCCGACTGTCCCCGATTACCTTTTCAGCGACAGTATTCCATTTCTTGAGGTCAACTCTTAGACTAACGGATGTTTCACATCTCTGTCCATTAACTGTAACACGCAAATAGACAAAACTTTTCCCGTCTTTTGCGACCCGTGATGCCTTTACGACGAACAGGATTTTGAAGGTTTTTCTTTTCATACATTTCAACTTTTAAAATGGTTCGAAATATACGAAATGCGGGTGGGAACAGAACTATGCAAAAACAGGCAAACTGCTGAAAAAGAATCTGATAACTCTAAATCGGGGGCGATTTTCGTTTTTTGGGAATCGTCCCCGAATTCGTCCGTGAAAATTGCTCAAAATCCCCTTTTTTGCACCCTCGACCCAAAACAAAAATCCCTGTAAACGTCTAATTTACAGAGATTTTCTTTGTTTTGCTTTGCTTCTCAGCGGAAAGAGGGGGATTCGAACCCCCGGTACAGTTACCCGTACGACAGTTTAGCAAACTGTTGGTTTAAGCCACTCACCCATCTTTCCTAAACCCATATAAACTTCACCTTTATGAAAAAGTGGTGCAAAGATAGAAGAAACTTTTAACTTATCAAAAGAATTAAATACTATTTTGTACCTTTGCATTGTAAATTTTCTCTTTACAATGAAAAAGAAATCAAAAGTCATTATTTTAACTGTTTTATTAAGTGGCGTTTTTTTATTAATTATCGTAGGAGGAGTTGTCTATCTTAAAATAAAATCTTCTGCATTCAATATTGATAAAACTACTTATATTTATGTGGATGAAAAAAAAGATTACAGTAATTTGTTATCACAATTGAAATCAACGGCTTATATTAAAAATATAAATTTGTTTAAGCAGCTTGCTTCTTTTTTGAAATATCCGGAAAATGTAAAAATCGGAAGGTATGAAATAACTCCGAAAACGACCTATTTAGAGGCGGTACAGATGCTTCGAAACGGACAACAAACACCTGTAAAACTGACGTTTAATAATATTCGTTTAAAAAAAGACTTTGCGGAGGTAATTGGAAAACAGTTAATGTTTAATTCCGATATTTTGTTAAACAGGTTGAATGATCCCGGTGTGACGGCATCATTTGGGTTTGATACGATTACTATAATGACGATGTTTATTCCTAATACATATCAAATATATTGGAATATATCCGCAGACAAATTTATGGAGAAAATGAAAAAGGAATACGACCGGTTTTGGTCGGGCAAACGTTTGGCAAAAGCAAAGGCTATTTCTTTAAGTCCGATAGAAGTTTCTATTCTCGCCTCTATTGTAGAAGAAGAGACCCTTTCTAAACAGGAGTTTCCGATTGTAGCAGGATTGTATTTGAATCGCTTGAAGAAAAGAATGTTATTGCAAGCAGATCCAACAGTAAAATTTGCAGTAGGAGATTTCACTTTAAAAAGAATCCTGAATCAACATTTGCAGGTAGAATCTCCCTATAATACCTATAAAAATCAGGGATTGCCACCGGGACCTATCCGTCTGCCTTCTATTGCAGTGATTGACGGCGTGCTCAATTACAAGGAACATTCCTATATCTATATGTGTGCGAAAGACGATTTTTCAGGAGCGCATAATTTTGCTGTTACTTTAAACGAACATAACCGGAATGCCCAAAAATACAGAGCGGCATTAAATCGTAATCATATTATTCGCTGAGAAAAATGAAAAAGAAAAATTTGCTGAAATATGTTATCATCGTATTTTTAACTTCTTTTCTTACAGCATGTGCAACCGCTAAATGTGAGTGTGAGACAAGTAAATATAAAAAAAAGAGATACTCGGAGATGAACAATAAAAATAATTCTTGTTTTTTGATTTATAGTTCTTAATTTTTTGTACTTTTGCGGTGCAAAAAGATAATTAGGAAAGTTAGTTATATTATCATGGTTTATGACACAGAAATATTTATTAATCTATAAAAAACAATTCAAAAATGATCAAAGTAGGTATTAATGGTTTTGGACGTATTGGACGTATGGTGTTCCGGGCTGCAGTGTATAATTTTGCTAAAGATATTGAAGTTGTAGGTATCAATGACCTTTTGGCAGCTGATTATCTGGCATATATGTTGAAATACGATTCCGTACATGGACGTTTCAACGGCGATGTTGCAGTTGACGGAAACTATTTGATAGTGAATGGTAAAAAGATTCGTTTAACTGCTGAAAAAGATCCTGCCAACCTGAAGTGGAACGAAGTAGGCGCTGAAGTGGTTGTTGAATCAACCGGGTTCTTTTTGGACGATGCATCCGCACGTAAGCATATCGAAGCCGGTGCAAAGAAAGTAATCCTGTCTGCTCCTTCCAAAGACAGTACCCCAATGTTTGTGTATGGCGTTAACCATACTGCTTATGCCGGTCAAGATATTATTTCCAATGCATCTTGTACTACAAACTGTTTAGCTCCCATCGCTAAAGTATTGAATGACAAATTTGGTATTGTTAAAGGTTTAATGACTACCGTACACGCTACAACTGCTACCCAAAAAACAGTAGATGGACCTTCTTCGAAAGATTGGAGAGGCGGACGTGGTATCCTTGAAAATATTATTCCTTCCTCTACAGGAGCTGCAAAAGCAGTAGGTAAGGTTCTTCCTGCATTGAATGGAAAATTAACAGGTATGTCGCTTCGGGTTCCAACTTCCGATGTTTCTGTTGTTGACTTAACGGTTGTTCTTGAAAAACCGGCTTCTAAAGAAGATATTAAAGCAGCGATGAAAGCCGCTTCTAAAGGAGAATTGAAAGGCATTTTGGGTTATACTGAAGATTCTGTGGTCTCCACCGATTTTCGAGGTTGCGCCGAAACATCTGTCTTCGATGCCGAAGCAGGCATTTCTTTGGATGATAATTTTGCAAAAATTGTTTCTTGGTACGATAACGAATGGGGATACTCAAATAAAGTGCTGGAAATGATACGCGTAATTGCGAAATAAATTAGTTTCAAAAAAATTCTTTACACCATAGAAGACACAATATACCCTCCAAATAAAACGAAGCGATTTGGAGGGTATTTAAATCCATTTTTATCAAACAACAATCTCATAATCAAACAAAAATATTTTTAATATAATTGTTTACTGTAATTTTCGATCTTATAATTAATTTTTAACTTTGTTTAAAAAGTTCTCTTTTATGTCTGAAAAAAAAATAACATATAAAGAAGCATTCCGGCGTTTACAGGAAATAGAGGATTTAATTGAAGAAAACAAATTAGATGTGGATGAATTAAGCTCTATTTTAAAAGAAGCCGCCGAATTATTAAAAGTTTGTAAAAATAAATTATTTGTTGTAAATGAAGAAACAAAAAAAATATTGGAGGAAATAAATTAGTGTACCTTGTGAAAAAATATGTTATTATATTGGCCGGAGGAAAAGGATTACGCATGGGAACGGATATTCCAAAACAATTTCTTTTGTTGAGAGAAAAGCCGGTTTTAATGCATACCATAGAAGTATTCTATAATTATGATCCGTATATTCGAATTATCTTAGTATTGTCTGAAGAGCAAAAAAATTATTGGAAATTGCTTTGTGAAAAATATCAATTTACAGTTGAACATCAGATAACCTATGGAGGTGAAACTCGTTTCCATTCCGTAAAAAATGGATTGCAATTAATAATAGACGAAGATTCTTTAGTTGCTATTCATGATGGAGTTCGTCCCTTAGTGACGCAAAAAATTATTTCCAATGCTTTTGAAACCGCCGAAAAAGGAAAATCCGCCTATCCGGTAATTCCGGTGCCCGATACATTAAGAAGATTGCTCCCAAACAAGAAAAATCGGTTAGTAGATCGGTCTAAATTTTTTTTGGTTCAGACGCCTCAGGTTTTTTCGTCAAAAATGATAATTCGTGCATATCATACGGATTATTTTCCTGAATTTACAGACGATGTTTCGGTTGCAGAAAAACGAAAAAGTTGCAAAGCTATAATGATTGAAGGCAGTCGTGAAAACATAAAAATAACGACTCCTGTTGATTTGGCAATCGCTGAAGCTATATTGAAGTGTCGGACATAAGCCGGCAAAATATTATGTATCTGCAGGGCGTAGGCCCCAAAAAAGCAGAAGTCCTCAAGAAAGAAATAGAGGTGGTTTCTTGGGAAGATATTTTGTACTATTTCCCTTATAAATACATTGATCGTAGTAAAATATTCAAAATCAATGAGATCGATGGAAATATGCCCTATATTCAATTAAAAGGAAAAATATTGAATTATGAATTACAAGGCGAAGGACGCGCCCGGCGGTTGACAGCCACTTTTTGCGATGATACCGGACATATCGAATTGGTCTGGTTTAGGATGCTTAAACAGATACCGGACTTGTATAAAGTAGGAACAGAATATATTTTGTTCGGTAAGCCAACCATTTTCGGACATCGCATCAATGTAGCTCATCCGGAATTGGAAACGGAAAGTAAATTCTACGAGGGAGAAGTTGGTGTACAAGGACAATACAACACAACGGAAAAAATGAAAAGCGCTTTTCTTCATTCCCGCGCTATTCAAAAAATCATTACACAAGTCTTAGAAAATATCAAAGAACCTTTGCCCGAAACATTGAATGAAACACTCATTAATAAAGTCTGTTTGATTTCTATTGATGAAGCCATTCGTAATATTCATTTCCCAAAATCGTCCGCTTTATTGAGAAAAGCCCAATTTCGTCTGAAATTTGAAGAACTTTTCTATTTACAACTGAATATTCTTCAAATTACCAAGTACAGAGAAAAACGGTTAGGAGGATTACTGTTTACTAAAGTGGGAGATTATTTTAATAATTTTTATCATAAAAATCTACCTTTTGAATTGACGAATGCTCAGAAAAAAGTAATAAAAGAAATCCGCAGGGATACAAATTCGGGCAAGCAAATGAATCGCTTATTGCAGGGAGATGTAGGAAGCGGAAAAACGTTAGTCGCTTTGCTGTCCGTTCTTTTGGCTTTAGATAATGGATTTCAAGGAGCAATCATGGCCCCGACGGAAATTTTGGCAACTCAGCATTACGAAACTATCAACGAATTGGTAAGGGGGTTGGATATCCAAGTCGCTTTATTGACCGGTTCAACTCCCAAAAGTCGGCGGAAAATAATTCTTCCGATGATAAAAAGCGGAGAAATTCAAATTTTAATAGGAACACACGCACTTATTGAAAATGTAGTTGAATTTGACAATTTAGGATTAGTGGTAGTAGATGAGCAACATCGTTTCGGAGTTGTTCAACGAGCCAAATTGTGGAAGAAAAATACCATACCACCCCATGTTTTAGTCATGACGGCGACTCCTATCCCGCGTACATTAGCTATGACGGTCTACGGTGATTTAGATGTTTCGGTCATAGATGAACTTCCTCCCGGAAGAAAACCGGTAAAAACACTGCATATATATAGTAAAAAAAGGAATAAATTATATCATTCGGTACGGAAGCAATTACAGGAAGGGAGGCAGATTTATATTGTTTATCCATTGATTGAAGAAAGTGAAAAAACGGATTTGCAAAATTTGCAGGAAGGTTTTGAAATAACAAAACAGATATTTCCGGAATACAAAGTTTCTATGGTTCATGGTAAAATGAAACCTGCTGAAAAAGAAGCCGAAATGCAGAAATTTGTTTCCGGAGAAACGCAAATCATGGTAGCGACAACCGTTATTGAAGTCGGCGTAAATGTTCCCAATGCTTCGGTGATGATTATCGAAAATGCCGAACGCTTCGGATTATCCCAGTTACATCAGTTGCGAGGCAGGGTAGGACGTGGCGCAGACCAATCTTTTTGTATTTTATTGACGCGGTACGAATTATCGGAAAATACACGGCGGCGTTTAGCTATTATGACGGAAACGAATGACGGTTTTGTCATTGCCGAAGAAGACTTAAAATTGCGAGGACCCGGAGATATCGACGGAACGCAACAAAGTGGTATCGCATTTAATTTGAAGATAGCCAATCTCTCCCACGATGGGCAAATTTTAATAATTGCGCGGGATTTCGCTCAGGAAATACTGGCGAGCGATCCTATGTTGGAAAAAGCACAAAACTTAGTGTTGAAAGATCAATTAAACAAGTTGAATAAGCAGCGTCAGGTAGGATGGTTCATGATCAGTTGAAATCTACAAAAGACAGGCGATTATGCACCGGAAGAATTGTAGGTAATGCGTCGGAAGACCGGCAATACGATTATCGAAAAAAATGATAACCCAATAAGTAGCCTTTACCCTCTGATGAGATTTACAAATTCTTCTCTGGTTTTTGCCTGATTGAATACTCCCGTAAAATCGGATGTAGTAGTGATTGAATTTTGTTTTTCCACGCCACGCATTTGCATACACATGTGTTGAGCTTCAATCACCACCATTACGCCTAAGGGATTGAGTGTTTCTTGAATACAATTTTTAATTTGAGTAGTCATTCGTTCCTGAATTTGCAGGCGTCTCGCGTAAACATCCACGATACGGGGAATTTTACTTAAACCGGTCACCGCTTTATTGGGAATATATGCAATATGCGCTTTCCCAAAAAAAGGAAGAATATGATGTTCGCACATCGAAAAGAAATCAATATCCTTCACAATGACCATTTGTTTATAGTCTTCGATAAAGACAGCGGAAGAAAGGATTTTTGCAGAATCTTGCATATAACCTTTCGTCAAAAACATCATTGTTTTGGCCACGCGTTCCGGCGTTTTCAATAATCCTTCCCGCGTGGGATCTTCTCCGATCAATTCCAATATTTTACTATAATGAAAAGCCAGCGCTTCTTTCTTTTTCAATTCGTCGGGAGTCCATTCCATACTTACTGTTTTTCTATAGGAAGTTTTATTTTATCGACAATGATATACATTTCTTTTCCAAATTGAGGAAATTCCTTCTGAAGTTGTTGTTTAAAAAACGTAGCTTCTTCCCTGGTCGTAAAATCGCCTGCCGATAACTTCCAATTGGGAGCTTCGTAAGTTAGATAAGTTGCCAAATCGGGAAATACCTCTTTTATAGACGCTTGTTTGGAAGATGCTTCCGAACGGGCCGTATTATGATCGTTGCCCATAAATACTTGAATCCGAAAACCGGACCGCTCAATATAATCGTAACTTTCCGATGCGATCAACCGATTATTAGGAGTGCCTATTAATGCAGTGATCGCCGAATCGGATTCTATATGAATAACTCCCTCTGCAGGATTAGAATTAGACTCCAATTCTTCAATGATAGTCGTTTGAGCTTGAACACAACCTAATCCTGCAACAAAAAGAATGAATGAAAAAGCCAAATGTTTCATTAAAATTGAGCGTTAATATTAAAATGCTTCTATAATAGGCAAAAAAGTATCTACTTTCAATGATGCTCCCCCGATTAGTCCACCGTCTACATCAGGATTGGAGAATAATTCTTTTGCGTTACCGGCATTAGCGCTGCCGCCATAAAGGATCGACGTATCGTTGGCTGTTTTTGTCCCATATTTATCGGCGACTATTTGACGAATAAAAGCATGCATTTCTTGAGCTTGTGCTGAAGTAGCCGTTTTTCCGGTTCCAATTGCCCACACCGGTTCGTAGGCCAAAACGATTTTTCCGAAATCTTCGGCGGAAAGGTCGAACAAACTTTCGTTGATTTGCGTTTTTACCACTTTATTTTGTTTGCCGGTTTCTCTTTCTTCCAAAACTTCACCTATACAGAAAATCGGAATAAGATGGTTTTCCAAAGCCCGTTTTACTTTTTCTTTCAAAATAGCGTTTGTTTCGCCGTAATACGCTCTTCGTTCGGAGTGTCCGAGAATAACATATTGTGCACCTGTGGACGCCACCATTGCGGCGGAAACTTCACCGGTATAGGCGCCTGAATCTTTATCGGCACAATTTTGAGCGCCGACTTTCATTTCACTTCCTTCAACGATTTCATGGATGGCTGTAAGATGAATAAACGGAGAACAAATAATTACATCACAATTTACATTTTTTCCCGTTAATGCTGTTTTTAATTCTTTTGCCAAAGCAACGCCTTCTTGCAGGGTTTTGTTCAGTTTCCAGTTTCCTGCTACAATGTTTTTTCTCATTTTCTGAATATTATATTAATACAATTAGTTATCTATTTTTTTCGGGATTTTTCTGCTCGGCCATTTATTAATAATGGTTCCCTTTTTGATCAGCATTAAACCCGGATTGGAACGAATGATTGTTTTTAGAGTGACGTCGTCCATCGTACAGAACGGATATTCCGCTCCCGTGTTTTCTTTCCATTCTTTTATTTGCGAAGGAAGCGAGGCTGTGAGGCAAATAAAATTATAGCCGTTTTGTTTAGCATAATCGTATATTTCATTGATTTTGTCGATATTGGAATCGCTTGCTTTCTCCAATTTATGTGCTATCAAAAGAAACGTATAATTATCATCTGCCAATATTTCATCTGTAATATCATAGCCTTGTTCGGTTGTAATTGTAAAATTATGAACAGGCGGCTCATAACCTTTTTTAATCAACTTGGACTTGGTATCGACAAAAACCCATCCACTATCCTCTTTCGGATAATTATCAATGGTAAATTCTTGTTTTACTCCCTTTTTTTCATAAATGAAAGTAATTTCATACACATCGGCTTCGGCATTTTTAGGAATAGTCATTCCTTCGCTGATATTATTCCCGATTTTATACGGGCGAAAATCCAAAACAGGCAGATAGGTATAGCAATACAAAGAGATCCCTATGATAAAAAGAAAGGTAAACCATAGCGCCAAAGAACGGAATTTCTTTGAAAATAAAAAAGTCATTTGTTTGTGCCAAAGGAAAACGATAACAGCTGCCGCCAGAAGAACGATGTTTTTGTAAAAAGTCTGCCAATTGGTAATCACCAATGCATCGCCAAAACATCCGCAATCGGTTATCGGGTTGACAATAGCCAGATATAATGTCAAAGGCGTCATAAAACACATGACCAGTAAGACCAAAATGCTTGTTATTTTCCGATAGATTCCGGCCAGTAACAATACACCTAAGGTAAACTCTAATGCAGATTGGAAAAAAGAACCGGGCAAAGCGAGAAAATCCAAAAATTGAAGTTCCCATGCCGAAAAATAATCCGAAATTTTGTACGCGCTTCCCAAAGGATCAACGGCTTTCACAAATCCGGAGAAAACAAACACGACGCCTAATAATATCCGGCTTGTTTCTACAATAATTTTTTTTGATTTATTCGAGACGGTTTGTTTAATTTTCATATTGTAACTTTATTAGAGCAAACAACGCATAATTGATCATATCCATATAATTGGCGTCAATTCCTTCCGACACCAATGTTTTCCCTTTATTTCCTTCGATTTGTTTGGTTCGATAAATTTTGGTCAAAATCAAATCGGTGTACGAACTGATACGCATGCTTCTCCATGCCTCATCGTAATCATGATTTTTGGCATACATCAATTCTTTTGTCTTCGTAATGTGTTTATTATATAAAACCAATGCTTCCTCATTGTTTATATCAATGGTATCGGCAAAACTTAATTCCAGCTGTATCAAACCGATTACACCATAATTTACAATTGCAATAAATTCGGATTTAATGTCTTCGTCAATCTTACTGAAGCCTTTCATTTCCAGATTACGAATACGTTTGGCTTTTATAAAAATCTGGTCTGTAATGGATCGGGAGCGCATAATGCGCCAAGATGCGCCATAGTCTTTGAGTTTTTGCTCAAATAAACTACGGCAGATATCTATCACATACTCAAATTGTTCTACAGTATTCATTTCCCTCAAAGAATATTGAGGTGCAAAGTTAGTATTAAATTTTCAAATTACACAACGAATAAACCAAAGAACTTTATGCGGGCAAGACCCATTTTAGAACATCCGCTCGAAATGCAACCGGAAACAATAATGCTGATGACCCAAAATCTGCTGTTTATCACTAAAATTCAAAAAAAAATCCATTGAAAATGAATCTATTTTCAATGGATTTACTTACTTTTACATCAATTTTTTTATGCATTGGTGATCCATCTGGGGCTCGAACCCAGGACCCCATCCTTAAAAGGGATGTGCTCTACCTGCTGAGCTAATGAATCTCCTGTTGCTTTTTAAAAAGTGACTGCAAAGGTAGATATTTTATTTAATTATACAAACTAAAACAAGAAAAAAATGAAATTTTATTTTTTATTTATTTTTTATTTATCATTTATCGGAAACATTCAACTTGTAGGACAAAGTAAATCAGCCGTTTTGAATACTTTTCTTCAATCGGATATTTTAAAACATGCGGCGGTTAGTTTGAAAGCAATTGACTTGACAACCGGAAAAACAATTGTTTCTTACAATGAAAACATGGCTTTGACCCCTGCTTCGAATATGAAATTAGTAACGACAGCTACTGCGCTTGATTTATTGGGCGAAAATTTTTATTATGAAACTCCGGTAGTTTACGATGGTTTTATTCAAAATTCTATTTTAAAAGGAAATCTATATATAAAAGGAAGCGGAGATCCTACTTTGGGTTCCGAATTTATAGAGGACGATAAAGAGTTTTTCTTAAAAGAATGGTTAGTTGCAATAAATAAAGCCGGAATAAAATGTATTTCGGGAAATATCATTGTTTTGGATCACTTATTTGGTTATGAAGGGATTTCTCCGAAAACATTGTGGGAAGATATGGGTAATTATTATGCTTCGGGAATTTATGGAATAAGTGTATTTGATAATATGTACAGGGTTTATTTACAGTCTTTTGCTTCCGGTAGTGAAACGACTGTTTTATCTACTGAACCTGAAATGGATGAAATCCGGTTTACGAACGAAATAAAGGCTTCGGAATCAAATAACGACGAATCGTTTATTTCCGGTGTTCCTTTTTCTAATGCGAGACGTTTGTATGGAAGTATTCCGGCAAATCGCTCTTCTTTTACAATCAAAGGGGACATTCCGGATCCGGGCTTGTTTTTAGCGCAGTATTTCTGTTCTTATTTGAAAAAAAACGGAGTTGAAGTAATCGGAAAAGCAACTACTTTCCGGCTTAATCCTGTGTTTCCGGAAAAGGAGAAGATGTTGGGAAGCGTTCATTCCAAGTATTTGGCATCAATTGTTCGAGTGATTAATGTCCGGAGCAACAATCATTATGCCGAAGCTCTTTATAAAGAGTTAAGTCTTTTGAGAAATATTAAATTGGCAGATTACTGGAGAGAAAAAGGATTGGATTCAAATGCTTTAATTATGTTTGACGGAAGCGGAATATCTCCTTTAAATGCAGTATCTTCCGGATTTTTAGTTGATCTTTTGGTTTATATGGATCATAGAACCGGAAAAACAGGCGCTTTCTATCAATCCTTGCCTCTCGCCGGTAAAGAAGGAACGGTTGCTTCTTTTCTGAAAAACACATCCTTAGCCGGTAAAGCGTACTTAAAATCAGGAAGTCTTACCAATGTACAATCTTATAGCGGCTATATTGAAAAAGGCTCCGAACGATATGCAATTTCTCTTATTATCAATAATTTTACCGGAAAACGAGCCGATTTGAAGAAACAAATCGAGAAATTATTGGTCGGACTTTTTTGAAATTTTCAATCCGATGTCTGAAATTCCTTTCAAGGGATTTTCTCGCATCCCTTGCCGGACGGTGTAAACACATCTTCCGGTATCGGAGTATTGAACATTCAATTCATAAGGGAACGAATAATTGTAAATACTTATTCCCTTTCCATACCATTTTCCATAAATATCCGCTAATTCTACATAAACGGTGTCGGAACGAAGTTGTCTGTCAAAACTTTCATAATCAACAAATAACCAAAGGTTGCGAAAGGAATAGTTATTATTATTTCTTATTTCCAGAAAAACATCGTAAAGGATTGAATTGTCGTGTACCGGAACTTCGAAACGGACGACCTCTTGTTGATCCCATTCCGCCTGTGGAAAAGACCGGAATTCATAAAATACTTCCTTTTTCGAACAGGAAAAAAATACAGCTAATCCCAAACATCCGGATATAAAATATCTATTCATAATTTTTCTTTTTAATATCTTTCGTTCGTTGCATTACTTTTTTACTTTTCTTTTTCCTTTTCACGGCATCAAAACGAGTAACACTTTCATCCAAAATATCTTGATATTCTTTCTGAGGTTTTGTTTCATTCTCGCTTACATTTAAAAAGGGAGGTTTACGCCCTTTCTTATTCATGTTGATAATTTCGTAGGCTCTTTGAGAAGATATTGTAATCAGATTGGCCGCAATATGCTTATCCGTTGAGTATTGCATCTGATTTTTGAATATATCCGTTTTGAAATGGTAATAAGTGGCTTCTTCTGTTTCCAACGGGATTTCGCGGGAAGGGAATTTGCGTTGAGCCTCCATGTAATCATCTACTTCATAATTGAGACAGCATTTCAATTTGGCGCATTGTCCTGCAAGTTTTTGCGGATTAAGCGAAATGTCCTGTAGTCTGGCGGCGCCTGTGGAAACAGAAACGAAATTACAGATCCATCCCGAACAACAAAGTTCGCGGCCGCAAGGGCCAATTCCACCTATTCGCCCTGCTTCTTGGCGTGCTCCGATTTGTTTCATTTCAATGCGGACGTGGAATGCTTCGGCCAAATCTTTAATTAATTGACGGAAATCGACTCGTTCATCAGCGATGTAATAGAAAATCGCCTTATTCCCATCGCCTTGATATTCCACATCTCCGATTTTCATTTGAAGACCCAACCGTTCTGCGATTTTGCGGGAACGAATCATGGTTTCGTGTTCTTTAGCCTTAGCTTCTTCAAACTTTTCGATATCTGCCGGTTTTACTTTCCGGTAAACTCTTTTTACTTCGGCATCGGAACGGACGCGATGTTTTTTCATTTGTAACAAAACCAGTTGTCCGGTCATCGTCACTGTTCCGATGTCATGACCCGGACTGGCTTCTACTGCTACTACATCTCCTTTTTCTAATGGTAATTTGTTGTTATTGAGATAATATCCTTTTCTTGTGTTTTTAAATTGAACTTCTACGTAATCGGTAGCAAATTTAGATTCGGGAATGTCGCTTAACCAATCGTAAGTATTAAGCTTGTTGCATTGATTTTTGCAACAACCTTTTGAGTTTAAACAACATTCTCCTTTATATAATTGATATTCCATATTCTATTATTTTTTATTTGTTATTTTTTAACAGTACTGCTATTTTCATGGATAAATCAAAAAAAATCATACGCGGATTTACATTCGATTCGATATGCCGTTCTGCTAAAGCAAGTTCATCCATAAAATCAATGACGTTTTTTTCAGACACATACGGATAGAAATTTACCGAAAATTCCATTTCTTTTCGATTCATATAATTAATTTCCGGAACTTGTAGGCGGTATAGAAAATTTTCCCGTATCATTCGCTGAGCATACGCTAAAAAACCTTTTTGTCTGTCTCTTCCCATCGAAGCAAATAGATCTGCTTTTGCTTTCATGTTTAAAACATCTCTTTTCCATGAGTTTCGCATGATTGTAATAAACAGATCCAAATATTCTTCGTTTTCTTTTGTGGAGTTAATAATCTTTACCGCTTTTTCATAACTTCCTTTTGCTAATCGAACGGCAAGATTGATGTTTTCAGGAGCAATTTCTTGTTTTTCCAACAAAGCCTGAGTTAGTTCTTCGTCGGCAATAGGAGGTACATTCAACATTTGCGCTCTTGAACGAATTGTAGTAATTATCATTTCCGGTTCTTCGGATACTAACAAGAATATTGTCTTTTCGGGAGGTTCTTCCAATAGCTTCAATAATTTATTCGCAGCTGTTTCGTGCATTTTTTCAGGCAGCCAGATAATCATGACTTTATAATCCGATTCGTAAGCTTTGAGATTCAATTTCCGCATGATGTCGTTGCTTTCACGAGCATAAATCAACCCTTGAGCGTTTTCTGCCGCTATTTTTTCCAACCAGTCCGTAAGATTTGCATAAGGCGTTTCTATGATAAATTTTCTCCATTCCGGTAGAAAATCGTCACAAAAAGCATCTTTGCTTCCTTTTTTATTGATGATTGGAAAAACAAAGTGCAAATCAGGATGGGAATATTTATTAAATTTCCGACAACTGGGGCATATTCCGCAAGCATCTTCTTCCTTACGGTCGGTACAATGTAAATAACGAGCGTAAGCCAATGCTAAAGGCAAAGCGCCTGTTCCTTCACGGCCTGAAATCAAACGGGCATGAGGAATAAAACCTTCTTTTACCGATTGTATCAGCCGGTGTTTGATTGCTGTTTGTCCGATAATATTTTTAAAAAACATTCTAATAGATGGCTTTTGCTATTTTTTTCACGCTATCGGAAGCCATTAATGTATAGAAATGTAAACTTGGAACTCCTGCACTTATCAATTCTTTACATTGTTCGATACACCATTCCACACCAACTTGCCCGGCTTCTTCATCTGTTTTACATTTCCGCAATTCATTTGCCAGGGATTCCGGCAAATCCGAACGAAAAACTTTAGGTAAAACGGTTAATTGATTGAGAAAAACAATCGGTTTGATTCCGGGAATAATAGGCGCTGTAATTCCTTCTTTCCGGCAACGATCAATAAATTCAAAATATTTCCGGTTGTCAAAAAACATTTGAGTGACGGCGTATTCTGCACCCAAAGCTATTTTTTGTTTCAAAAAAGCGATATCCGAGTCCATATTGGGCGCTTCTTCATGTTTTTCGGGATAACAAGCGACGCCAAAAGAAAAAGGAACTTCCGGTTGTTCAAATGTATTTCCTTCCAAATCGATTCCCTGATTGTAATTATTCACCTGTTCAATCAAACCGGTGGTATGTTCGTGACTCTTGTCCGAATCAAACTGATCTTTCTCCCGCTTATTCGCATCTCCTCTCAACAAAAGCAGATCGGTCACACCCAAATACTGCAAATCAATCAAAGCATACTCCGTTTCACTTTTAGTGAAACCTTTGCAGATAATATGAGGAACAGCCGGAATCCCATACGTGTTTTGAATTGCACCTGCAATGGCCACCGTTCCGGGACGTTTGCGAATGTTGATTTTTTTCAACAGGCCATCCTCATTTTCCTTATAAATAATTTCGCTGTGGTGAGTAGTAATATTGATGTATTTAGGATCAAAGTCGCGCAACTTATCAATAATTGCACACACTTTAGAAAAATTGTTCCCTTTGAGAGGCGGAAGAATTTCAAAAGAAAAAGCCGTTTTAGAAATATCATTTAATAAATTTACGATACTCATAATCTTTTTTTGTAAAAATAAGACAAAGATAATAATAAATCAGCCATAAAGCATTATCTTTGGAGACGAAAAAACTAAAGTTAAAAAATATGAATGATATAAATTGGTCGGATTTATCATTCGGTTACATGAAAACCGATTATAACGTAAGGTCTTATTATCGTGACGGAAAATGGAGTGATTTGGAAATCAGTGATTCGGAAGAGATAACGATACACATCGCAAGTACCTGTCTTCATTACGGACAAGAAGCTTTTGAAGGATTGAAAGCCTTTAAGGGAAAAGACGGAAAAATCCGGATTTTTCGTATGCATGAAAACGCCTTGCGTCTGCAAGCATCTTCCAGAGGCGTCAAAATGGCGGAGTTTCCGATAGAATTGTTTGAAAAAGCGGTACTGGAAGTTGTGAAAAGAAACAAACGTTTTGTTCCTCCGTACGAAAGCGGAGCTTCTCTATATATCCGTCCTTTGTTGATTGGAACATCGGCGCAAGTAGGCGTAAAACCGGGAAATGAATATCTTTTTGTGGTATTTGCAACTCCGGTAGGGCCTTATTTCAAAACCGGATTTAAGCCGACTCCTTATGTTATTCTTCGCGGTTTTGATCGAGCGGCTCCTCTTGGAACAGGAACTATTAAAGTAGGTGGTAATTATGCGGCCAGTTTGGTTGCAGGGGAAATCGCTCATGAAAAAGGATATTCGGCTGTATTGTATCTGGACGCGAAAGAAAAAAAATACATTGATGAGTGCGGCCCCGCTAATTTTTTCGGCATCAAAAATAATACATATATTACTCCGCAATCTACCTCAATTCTACCGTCGATTACCAACAAAAGTCTGATGGTATTAGCCGAAGAAACAGGAATGAAAGTAGAATGCCGCCCCATTCCGGTAGAAGAATTGGAATCATTCGAAGAAGCGGGAGCGTGCGGAACAGCAGCCGTTATCAGTCCCGTTTCCCAAATTGACGATATAGAAGAAAACAAATCCTATGTTTTCTCAAAAGATGGAACTCCCGGCCCAATCAGCCTAAAATTATACAATAAATTACGAGCCATTCAATACGGCGACGAAGAAGATAAATACGGTTGGATTACTATAGTATCTTAAAGGATTCGAAATAAATAATTTATAGTGGTTTCTAAAGAATGAAGATATAAGACAAAAGAAAAGACAAACAGACAGTTTTACGGTCTTTTTAAGTGATCGCTATCTTCTTCAGGAGTTGTCCGGACAACTCCTAAATTTTTATTCCTGTATTATTTTCTTTCAAAAATCGTTTTATTTTTTACTTTTTATTTTTTATTTTAAAAAATCTCACTAATTTTGTGTGGTTTTTAAATAATATTTATCAAATTTTTAGAAAGAAACAGATAGCATTTTAATTTTATATATTTAATAAAGAAAGCGTTAGCTTATATTCTTGTTTACAGAAATTTCGACATTTTCAAATTGGACAGGAATAAGTAAGTAAACGCTCACGTTGGATGCGTGGGCTAACTTATTTGTCCAATTGGGTTGTCGAAAACCTCTGTAAACAGATAAAGTTAAAAAGTCCCACGCTTCGTATTTTTAAACCGCTTCTCTTCGGGACCTGGAAGCGAACTAAGAACTAAGAGTTAAGAACTAAGAACTAAGAGTTATGAGTTAAGAATTGACACCGCCCCCTTGTATCATTATGTTTATTCCGGTCGAAGGTAAAGGCAATTATTCGAATCAAAAGAATCATTTTTCTCATCGTTTAATAAAAGCCGGTTGTCTTTACCGGAGACGGAAATTGAGAACTAAGAACTAAGAGTTAAGAACTAAGAACTAAAAGTTAAAAACTAAGAGTTAAGAATGGAAAATAGAGAATGGAGAAAAAAGCGAAGCCCTTTCAGGGCGTTAATCAATAGCGATGGGCGTTGTTGGGTTGTATTGGGAAGAAAATATTGTCTTCTGTCCCGTCAGGGACAGCATGTTGGTAGAAAACGGGGTTTATTTTACCGTCGCCCGTCCCGTCAGAGACGGAATGTGGAGAGCATCAACCGAATCATATTCTGTCCCTGACGAGACAGGGAAAGGTTGGAGAGGCTCGTATTTTCTACCAACGTTTTGTCCCTAACGGGACAGAAGGTCTTCAAGAACTAAAAGTTAAAAACTAAAAGTTAAAGGTTAGGAATGGAAAATAGAGAATGGAGAAAAAAGCGAAGTCCTTTCAGGGCGTTAATCAATAGCGATGGGCGTTGTTGGGTTGTATTGGGAAGAACATATTGTTTTCTGTCCCGTCAGGGACAGCATGTTGGTAGAATGGGTTTGTTTTCACCGCCGCCCGTCCCGTCAGGGACGGAATGTGGAGAGCATCAACGAATCATATTCTGTCCCTGACGGGACAGGGAAAGGTTGGAGAGGCTCGTATTTTCTACCAACGTTTTGTCCCTAACGGGACAGAAGGTCTTCAAGAACTAAGAGTTAAGAACTAAAAGTTAAAGGTTAGGAATGGAAAATAGAGAATGGAGAAAAAAGCGAAGCCCTTTCAGGGCGTTAATCAATAGCGATGGGCGCTGTTGGGTTGTATTTGGGAAGAACATATTGTTTTCTGTCCCGTCAGGGACAGCATGTTGGTAGAAAATGGGGTTATTTTCACCGTCGCCCGTCCCGTCAGGGACGGAATGTGGAGAGATCAACCGAATCATATTCTGTCCCTGACTTTAAGAACTAAGAGTTAAGAACTAAGAGTTAAGAATGAAAATAGAGAATGGAGGAAGGAAGGCCGCAGGCCTTCAAGATAAATAACCCCCAATGAAGCGAAGCGATTGGGGGCAAACAAAAAAACAGCAACACTTTCAACCCCGAAGCGGGTTGAACAAGTAAAAGAGAACATAATTATAAATTACTAAATTTTTATTAAACATGAAACAAAAGATGATGTTTTTAGCGCTGACGCTCTTCATTTTGAGCGCAGCAAGTGCAAATGCACAAGTACGAATTGGCGGAACAGATAATCCACATCCCGCTGCGGCACTGGATTTGAACACAACCGATGCAAGTAATTCGGGTAACTTGGGATTCTCTTTGCCCCGTGTATCACTCTCTTCCGTAA
>JAIRLY010000232.1 GCA_031259075.1 Dysgonamonadaceae bacterium
GATTGGCTTGGGAATGAAAAGTTCTGACAAAATCTTCAAATTTGTCGAGATATTTACCGTCAAGTAAAAGCGGAAATTCGTCTAATCCTCAATTTTTTTCAAAAATTTTGAAAATTCTCCCCAAATTCTGATCGTCACTCAATTCGGATGGGAATTTATATATATAGGGCATAAGTGTTCCTTGAGCCTGGTCGGGAGTCTGAAGGTGGTTCGCATCCATCTATTCGAGATCAGGCAATAAAGAGGGAGAAAAAACTCCATAAAATTGGCGAAACGATGGGCTACCCCATTGAATTGCACAGCGAGGGGCTTAAACCAAGGCGCATGGGTCTGTGTAAAAAGTTCTGTATATAAAGACCGCTACGGTACTGCCGTAACTGCGGAATAGAAAATACAGAATATTGTTTGTGGCAAAGGATGCCAACAAACAGCATAGCCGGTTCCCTCCCTATGCCAGTTGCAGGAAATGGCAACGTGGGTGATTACTACCGGAGGATTGAGCCCCTCCGAAAAGATTACCCTTTGGGCGGGATGCTGGAGGTCTATTCTTTCAAATTTTGCTACAGCCTAGAGCGCAGGGCTCACTCCAAGACCCTTGAGAGAAATGAAAAGCACTAAAATAGGCTGATCAAGATATACTTCGAGTTCAACTAAAAAAATAATAAAATTTTCATTTAACAGTTTTTCAAAAATAAGAAACTATAAATTTTAAAGAACAAGAAAAATTTAAAATTGAAAGATTCTTGAAAATGAAAAATAAGGAATTACAAAAATATGACTGAACAAAAAATTTATACAGAATTTCCAATTATTCTCTATACCGATGGAGCTTGTGTAAATAACGGATATAAAAATGCCAGAGGTGGGTTTGCTTATATTTTATTATACGAATCACTAAAAAAAGAATATTGGTATTCGAATTTTGAACAACCTACAACAAATAATCGAATGGAGCTTAGAGGTATTTTATTCGGGCTTTACAAAATTAAATCCCGTTGGACTTCCCCTTATCCAAAAATTGCTGTTATTTCCGATTCAAGATATTGTACTCAAGGCGCTTCCCTGTGGATGTATAAATGGCAAAGAAACGGATGGAAAAAGAATATAAATTCAAAAGTTGAAGGAAAGCACTCCCTTCTAAATATTGATCTTTGGAAAGAAATGTTTGAACTTTGTAAGATTTTGAAACCTTCTTTTTTCTGGGTAAAAGGACACAGTGGAAATAAATATAATGAGATTTGTGATTCCTTAGCGGTTACCTCTATTTCTCTTCGGCAAGAATATTCAAAGAATGTACGGAATTCCATTTAACCGACAAAAAATATAAAAGCCTCCCAAAGTTTCATTCGCGTCCGATTTTGATGGGAATTAACTATATAGGGAATAATACCAAGATTCCGGATCGGCAATTTTACATCCGGCATCGACGTTCCTTGTTTAATTAGCTCCTCCTTCAGTTGCATGCAAGCGGGAGTAAAATCCTGTTCCCGAAAGGGGCTCTGGAGGAGGAGTTTTTATTGAAAAAACAAACAAAAGAAATTAGCCCGCTTAAAAATAAACTTCAGGAATATTTCTCTACTTTTCTCTTTCCCTGGGTCCGAGCAAGCAATGAAAAGACTTTTTCAAAAAGCAAGCCTTTAAAAAACGCTTTAAATTATAAATATATTGACCCCAATAACAACGGTTATATTCGTGTTTTGACCATTGATATCGATTGGCCTATCCCGATGGATGAATATATAGACCAAATACCCATGCCAAACGTCATAGTTTCCAACCCCGAAAACGATCATGTACAAATTATGTATTTTCTTAAAAGCCGGTTGTACAGGGAAAATGCCAAAATAATGTATGCTTATCAAATGATTAAAGATAATTTGAACAGAATATTGAAGGGGGATTTTAGCTTTGCGGGAAGATTACAAAAAAATCCTCTTCATTCTTGTTGGAATACCACGTGGTTCAATAACGATCCGTATCCGCTTACAGATTTGATAAATTGGTCTATGAAGCAGGAATTAGACGCAAACGGGGATTCATGCCGTGTTCATGATTTTGCCAGCCGAAATGAGACAATATTTCATAGCCTGCTAAAATACGCCTGCCGTCATAATAAAGGATTAACTTACGAAATTCTTGAGTCTCATGCCCGATACTTGAACAATTTAATCCCCACTGAATTTGATACTACAATCAAGGTTCCGCTTGATATTACGGAACTTCTAGGCATTGTACGATCCGTATGGAAATTTATGAAAACCCGTTACACAGGGCATTCCAGAAAAGGCGAAGGGCAGTATACAGACGAACAACGAAAAAAATCTATTGAAACCCGAACAGCCAAAAAATGGCAAAATATTCACCGGTTTATTGAATACCGGAAAATGAAACTCAGCCTCAATAGAATTGCCGAACTATTGAACGTTACCCTTAAAACAATCAAAAATTACGCGTCTGCTTTACACGCTAATTCGTCATTCGTTAATTCGTCTCTTTTTGCCGGTACGTTCCTTACCGCTGATCCTTCCTTTGCTCCCACTAAAAACGCTGGCTCCGCTGAACAACACGCCGCCGCCGCCCCCCTGCCCCCCGTACTCCGAATGATAACTGATACAGTTTTCCAGCGGATCAGGCGGCTAATCGAAGCAGAGGATGCCGAAGCGAGGGAATTGGCACAAAACACATCATGATTAAAGACCAAAGGACACATATCGTGGAAAAGCATCAAAAAGGGATGCCAAGAAACAAATAGAGGAAACTCAAAGCGAAGTACAACGATGGTGCTGTGACTAAAACGGAAAGAGACAAGTGGTGGTCGTTCCGATTAAAACAAATGAGGGATGAGTATTATCAAAAGCAAGGGAGTGTACGCAAATTAAAGTACAGACGGGAACTGAAGTTGTTGTGACTGGGAATTACTAAAATATGCCTGATGACTTCGATGGATTCTTTGGATTTGAACCGCAGCAAGTTAAAAAAGCCAAAGTAAAAAGAGCTCTTGATAATCCAATTTTATATTTAGATGAAAATCCAAATCTTAATGTTCTTGTCGCTGAATACTTTTCAGAACGACAGATTAAACACGTCTCAGCCTTATTTCATCAGGGGGGAGCTTTTATAAATCTTGTTTATTGTTTCCCTTTTATCGCGGATGAGAAAAAGCAGGTTTCAGGACTGGCCAGATATTTTCATGAAAACGTGAGATCTGATTTAAAGGAATGGCTTAAGCCCGATGTACCGGTTATCGCTGTTGGACGGGCTGTTTATGCCGCAACTTTCGA
>JAIRLY010000344.1 GCA_031259075.1 Dysgonamonadaceae bacterium
CGCGAGCAAAACAGAAGCTAAAGAAAATATGAGTAAAAATTAATAATATTTATGATTTTTTTCTCAATTTTGTTTGCTATTCTGTTTTTTTTGTTATCTTTACAACAGAAATGGATAACTGTCACATATTGTGTCATTTATAAAGATTATTTATTACAAAAAAATTAAAATTAAGTCTTATGAAAAAAGTATTTTTAACAATTATTGTTTTTGCTTTTATAGCAAATGTATCGGCTCAACTTAAAGTTAGTTCGACAGGAGACGTGGGCATTAAACTCCCAAATATAACGGACATTCCGCTTTCTCCGTTAAGTATCGGCGGAGTGGGAAATTCCGATTATCTTGCTTCTCTGACGGGGAATGAAAAAAATGTTATTCTGAATGTTTCAAATCCAACCCCTGTTTATCTTAACTCGGTTGGTTACGGTATCCGGAGTAGTGTAAACATCGTTAACTCATCGCAAGCAACCGTTGCTGTCGGCATTCAGGAAAGAGGCGAGGGTGTACATACTTTATACGGCTCAGAATTGAAAGCCGGTATCTATCTGTATTCTTTGATTGCTGACGGACAGGAAGTGGATATGAAACGTATGATCTTAACGAAATAGGAGAAATAAATAATGAAAACACTGAAAATTTTATTATTCATCATGATTTGCACGGCAAGTTATACAGGATGCAGTGAAAATCAGGGCATAAGCGATAATAATGCGCAAGACAATGGTGACGTTGCGGTTTCTGATACTGCCATTACACTGTTGGACTTTGTTTTACCAAACGATTGTAATTGGCTGGATCTACAGTCGGATAGCGTTTATTTATTTAATTCTCAGCAACAACTCGCTCCTTATATTGTCGGTACGGTGGGTATTGATTTTGAAAAATATTCATTGCTGGCAGTTCGAGGAGGAGCTACAAACGGCATTCGGAATATTGATGAACGCTTGCAGGAAATTTCAGCAAACGAATATCAACTGAATATTGATATAACTCTGGATGACACAACGGAAGCGCCCATTTGGACAGTATCTGTATTAGTTTCCAAGATCTCCGACGAGGCAAGAATCGACTTGCTTGTCAATATCAATGGAAAAGAGAATATTTCATTGACGGGCACTAAGTGGAAATTAGCCGCACTTGTGGATGTACAAACACGCGAATCCATAGAACCGGAGCCAAAAGAGTGTAATAAATGTTATACGCTTGAATTTGATTCGGATACTACGGCAATCGGGCAATCAGTAGTGAATACATTGCATTTTATTGTAACCCGTTCAAATATGAATATGTCTTTGATGACGGAAATGTGGGATGGTGACCAAGGCAATGTTAACTTGTTTTATGAAGCGCTCCTAACACTTGACGTATACGAGTACAGTAAAGAAGAATTGAAAATTTATTATGATGAAAGAAAGAAGTATTTACTTTATGAACAGGTGAGAGATTCGCCTGAAGACGACAATGTTGCGAATACAGAAGAAAATGTAACCACCTCATCAATCAATGGCCAATGGAAAAGAATCGAAGAAAATGATGCGTGGGATTATAATCTTATCCACCCTGTAGACTATTACGCGGTTTGGGAATTTTTCCCCGACGGAACGGTAAAATATTATGATAATAGCGACAACACAGACGAAAGGTTTAAAACGTATGAATTGAAGTCAGACTCGTTATATATCTTATGACAATATAAAAGAGGAGTGTTGTACGCATATTTACAGCTGCAGGTTTATTGATAATGAAAAAAATAAAATCAGGATAGAGTATTTGCAGGGAAATAAAACCGATATGCCGCAGCCTTTATTGTGGATTTATGAACGTGTAAATAAATAACAGCATGAAAAAAACAATGTTTACATTATTACTTCTGTGCAGTAGTTTAACTGTGTCTTCGCAAGTTACATCTTATTATTTTGAAAATAAAGATGCATTTGCCGAGTATCCCTTTTTAAACCATACTCCAAAAGAAGAAATTCCGATTAAGATAATGCCATCTGTCGATGTGAATAAATTGTTATGGGAAGATGAGGAAAATAAAGGATTGGATATTCCTTTTCGATTTGGCTACGGATTTGACGTAGATTATACGTTGAAAGACGGAATGTGGGAAGAGCGGGATGGTAAAAGAATTTGGAGCTTGCGTGTCTTTTCGGACGGTGCATATTCTATTAATTTTATTTTTTCCAAGTTGGTTTTATCTCCACAGGCAGAGTTGTATATCTATAATCCGGATGGACGGATGCTGTGGCGCTGTTACGGCAGAGCAAAACATTCATGATGATTTTGATTCTTTTTTAACGGATTTAATTGCAGGTGATGAAGTAATCATTCGTTTATTTGAGCCCTCCAATGCAAAAGAAACATCATCGTTAGCCATATCAAGAGTTGTACATGCTTACATAAATATGTTTCCCGGCAATGATGAATCATCTACACAATCAGTGGCTTTAACTTGCCATAACAACGTTGCATGTTATCCCATTGGGAAACAGAATCTAATGGCGTAGCCCTTATTTTATTGTCAACGGGGAGTTCCGTGTGTTCCGGTTCATTAATAAACAATACATCTCAGAATAACAAGCCCTTGTTTTTAACGGCTTTTCATTGTGTTGATGTGTACTCTCCACGCGGTTCTATTGACAGTGCGGAAATCGCAAGAGCACAAAATTGGGGGTATCGTTTTAATTACAAAACAACAACTTGTGATGGCAGTATAATAAGCACAACTTATTTTTATAATCATGCTTATTTTAGAGCTGCCTGGCAGCCCACAGATTTTACATTAATGGAATTAATTGATTCTATAACACACAATGCTACTTTTTTAGGTTGGGACAGGACTGGAAATAATCCTTCGTCAGGGACAGGAATACATCATCCTGCCGGCATGGTAATGAAAATATCATTTGATAATAATGCATTAACATCTAATTCGAGTGTTATTAATTGGAGCGATGGCACTCAATCGCCGGTAAATTCGCATTGGACAGTAGGTTATGATAACGGAACAACTGAAGGCGGTTCTTCCGGTTCTCCATTATTTGACCAAAATCATCGTGTTGTCGGTCAATTACATGGAGGTTCTCCAGGATGTCCTCCGGTAACAAAATATTATGGAAAATTTGATTTATCATGGACAGGAAATGGAACGGATAATACTCGTTTGAGCAACTGGCTTGACCCCAATAACACTGGAGTAACGGTACTGGATGGTGCATGTACAGCAGTTAACTTCACCGACCAAACCGTGACCACCGATACGGATGTGGTTTCTTGCGGCGACATCCACGTCCAGAACGTAACCGTCACTAACGACGCCAAACTCACGCTCGACGCTGCAGGCGAAACGCTTATCGAAAGTAATTTTGAAGTACTGTCAGGTTCGGAATTGGAAATTAAATAAAAAAAGAGGATGCCCTGCCCGAAGCACGATTGCATCGGTCTAAAGGAAAACAAAAAGTCAGTCAATAAATAAATTTTAATTTATAACTCTATATGGAAAAGCGATTTTTAATAGTTTTAGCGGGATTAATTTTCTTTTCTGTTGCCAGATGTATTGTTATTAAAAGTTGATTATACAACCAATCGGTTTGAGGCGGGCAAAAGCTGAAATTTATGCAATCGCCGGAAACATTTACGGTAAGGACCGAGTAGGAAGAGCCCTATTCTCTGCACAGGAAATACACATCTGTTAGTACACCCGATTGCTTCCGTTCATATTCTCAATTGAAATAAAAATTGTAATTTTGTGCTTTAAAATAACTCTAAAACAAAGAAATTAGAATGAGTAAAAAAGAAAGTATAAACATACAGGGAACGGAAATAGTCCTGTTTTCGCACAAGAAAGAAGATTATATTTCGCTAACAGACATGGCGAAATACAAAAATGCCGAAGCAACGGGATATGTTATATCTCGATGGTTAAGCGCCCGCTACACTATTGATTTTGTTGGGATTTGGGAGCGAATAAATAACCCCGATTTTAATGTTGTTGAATTCAACAACATTAAAAGTGAATCCGGCGCTAACGGTTTCGTACTCACTTCAAAACAGTGGATTGAAAAAACCGGCGCTATCGGTATTATTGCCAAACCGGGCAGATATGGCGGCGGAACGTTTGCGCACAAAGACATTGCCTTTGAGTTTGCTTCATGGCTGTCGCCTGAATTTAAGTATCTGTTAATAATAGAATTTCAGCGTTTAAAAGAGGATGAAAATCACCGTCTTTCACTTGAATGGAATTTGCAGCGTAC
>JAIRLY010000007.1 GCA_031259075.1 Dysgonamonadaceae bacterium
AAAAAATTAAAGCCGCAAGGAAGTTGTGATAACTAAGCCTTGCGGCTATTGTTTTTTAATAGCCCCATAGGAAGAAACTCATGGCTTTACTGCCTCCATATCCTGCCAGAGGGTCGGTCAACACGGCCTGAAAACCGTCGCGGAGATTACTTGCTCCCTAAATCAAGTCTAACGCTTTTTTATAAAATAACTTTTTCTAAGAAACAGATACTTTTTTACATTTTTTTGTGCTTTCTGACTTGCCTAATCTTAGCAAGGGGGACACGATTTGCCTTTTACTTTTTATCCAAAATTAAAAACCGAAATTTTTTTTAATCGTTGAAGCGCTGTTTTTGTTAGCATTTTATATCAATATTCCTTATCTTTGTTTGCTTAAAAAAATAGATAAATAAATGAAAAAAACAGCTATTACTTTCGCATTCATTTTCTTTGTGTCCGCAAATATTTTTGCATGTACCAATTTGTTGGTAGGAAAAAAAGCATCTGTGGACGGCTCTACAATGGTTACTTATTCTGCCGATTCGTACGCTTTGTATGGCGAGTTGTATCATTATCCGGCGGCAAAACATGCGCCGGGCGCTCTGCTGAATGTTTATGAATGGGATACCGGCAAATTTTTGGGACAAATTCCACAAGTAGCCGAAACATACAATGTGATCGGCAATATGAATGAATATCAGTTGTGTATCGGTGAAACTACTTTCGGGGGGAGGCACGAATTAGTTGATACAACAGCAATTATGGATTACGGGAGTTTGATTTACATCACCCTTCAACGTTCGAAAACAGCGCGCGAAGCGATTAAAGTAATGACCGGTCTGGTAAAGGATTACGGTTATTACAGCGAGGGCGAATCGTTTTCCATCGTGGATAAAAACGAAGTTTGGATTCTGGAAATGATAGGAAAAGGCGCCGGAAACAAAGGCGCTGTTTGGGTGGCGATCCGGATTCCGGACGATTGTATAGCCGCTCATGCCAATCAATCGCGAATTCATCAATTTCCGTTGAACGATAAGGAAAATTGTCTTTTTTCTCCCGACGTCATTTCTTTCGCCCGCGAAAAAGGGTATTACGAAGGTCCGGATAAAAACTTTAGTTTTTCTAAAGCCTATAATCCGTTGGATTGGGGCGGTTTACGCTGGTGTGAAGCACGTGTTTGGAGTTTTTACAATCAATATACCGATCATGCCGGACAATGGATTCCTTATATTTTGGGCGAAGACCCTATTCCCATGCCTTTGTATGTGAAACCGAATAAACTATTGAGTGTCAAAAATTTAATGGATATGATGCGGGATCATTACGAAGGAACCGTGTTTGATCCGGCCAAAGACATAGGCGCCGGGCCTTTTCACTCTCCTTATCGTTTTCATCCGCTTGCTTTTGAGGTAGACAGTACGAAATATGGTTTTGAACGACCGATTTCCACACAACAAACCGGTTTTACGTTTGTAGGACAAATGCGAAACACTCTTCCGGACGAAATAGGCGGCGTTTTTTGGTTTGGAGTAGACGATGCTCGTTTTACCGTATTTACGCCCATGTATGCCTGCATGACCGAAACGCCCGAATGTTACCGGGTGGGAAACGGCGATTTCACGCATTTTTCATGGACCTCTGCTTTCTGGATTCATAATTGGGTAGCCAATATGGCTTATGCCCGTTACGACCAAATGGTTTTAGACGCAAAATTGCTGCAAGATAAATTGGAAAACGGTTATGTGGAAACACAACCTCTTGTTGAGCAAAAAGCGAGTGAACTCCTTAAATCGAATAGAAAGGAAACCGTTTCTTATTTGACTGATTACAGTATAGACGTTGCTCAAAACGCTTTGCATGAATGGAAAAACTTAGGTGAATATTTAGTCGTTAAATATGCCGATGGCGTAGTGAAAAAAGAAGAAAACGGAAAGTTTATTACCAATGAATACGGAGGTTCTCAGTATCCAAATCGTCCGAAATGGGATGCGGATTTTTTGCGGGAAATAGTGAAACAAACCGGTGACCGGTTAAAAGAAAAATAATTATGATTAAAAAATAAATAGAATTATGGAAGATACAGTTTTATTAAAACAAGTAAAAACGAAAGCAGGCGCTTGGCTGAGTAGTGATTACGATGAAGAAACTCAAAAAAAAGTGCAGGAATTGCTTGATAAAGAAGATGCAAACGATTTGATAGAAGCTTTTTACAAAGATCTGGAATTTGGCACCGGCGGTCTGCGCGGCATTATGGGCGCAGGTTCAAATCGGATGAATATCTATACCGTAGGAGCTGCTACGCAAGGGCTGGCTAATTATCTGAAGAAAGAATTTGCCGCTTTACCGCAAATCAGCGTAGTAATCGGTCACGATTGCAGAAACAATAGCCGCCTGTTTGCCGAAAAATCGGCGGATATATTTTCTGCCAATGGAATAAAAGTATATTTATTTCCTGATTTGCGACCCACACCGGAAATCAGTTATGCAATTCGTAAATTGGGTTGCCAAAGCGGTATTTGTATTACAGCTTCTCACAATCCGAAAGAATACAACGGCTATAAAGCCTATTGGAGCGACGGCGCTCAAGTGATTGCTCCGCACGATAAAAATATTATAGCGGAAGTAAATCAAGTATTTTCGGTAAAAGATATTAAATTCAAAGGCAATCCTGCATTAATCGAATTGCTGGACAACAAAATAGATGAAGAATACATCCGTGATTTGTTGACTATTTCTCTTTCGAAAGAATCTATTCAACGACATAAAACGATTAAAATTGTTTATACTCCAATTCATGGAACAGGGATTACGCTGATTCCGTCTGCGCTGAAAGCATTAGGTTTTGAGAATATTATCCATGTGCCCGAACAAGACGTAATCAGTGGTAATTTTCCAACCGTCAAATCGCCTAATCCTGAAGAAGCGGCAGCGTTGAAGATGGCTGTGGAGAAAGCCATCGAAACCGGCGCCGATTTGGTGATGGCTTCCGATCCGGACGCCGATCGGGTTGGAGCGGCTGTACGTAACGAAAAAGGTGAGTTTGTGTTATTGAATGGAAATCAAACCTTGTTGATCTTTATTTATTACCTTATCACACGTTGGAAAGAATTGGGTAAATTAGGAGAAAATGAATATGTAGTCAAGACGATTGTTTCTACCGAATTGATTAAAACCGTTGCAAAAAAAAATGGAGTAAAAATGTATGACTGTTATACGGGGTTCAAATGGATTGCCGATGTAATTCGTCAGAACGAAGGTAAAAAAACATACATTGGCGGTGGAGAAGAAAGTTATGGATTTTTGGCGGAAGATTTTGTGAGAGATAAAGATGCTGTTTCCGCTTGTATGCTTTTGGCGGAAATAGCCGCATGGGCTGCCGACAAAGGTAAAACTGTTTACGAATTACTCCGGGATATTTATGTAGAATACGGATTTTCCAAAGAAGTCGGCGTATCGGTGTATAAAGAAGGCAAATCGGGCGCTGAAGAAATTGAAATGATGATGAAAAATTACCGCGAAAATCCGATGAAAGAATTAGCCGGTTCAAAAGTATTTTTTATTAAAGATTTTGCAAAATTAATCGGAACAGATGTAATTGAAAACGAACGAGTTACCTTGGATATGCCAACCACGTCGAATGTGCTTCAATACTTTGCAGAAGATGGAACAAAAGTTTCTATTCGCCCTTCGGGCACCGAACCGAAAATAAAATTCTACATCGAGGTGCACAGCAAAATCGATTCAAAAGAAGATTGGGTTGCCGCCGCTGCCGCTGCCGAAATGAAAATTAACGAAGTGCGTAAATCGTTGGGAATATAGCCGGAAACGGGAACAAGTATACATAGTGCACGGTAGGATACATTCCGTGCACCATTTAAATTTTACAAATGAAAACATCTGAAAGATTCACCGGTTTTAGTAATGAAACATTTCAATTTTTTGCCGATTTGGAAGAAAATAATTACAAACCATGGTTTGAAGAACACCGGACGGTTTATGAAGCGGAGGTTTTACAACCGCTGAAAGCTTTAGCTGCTGCATTGACCCCTTTTTTTTATGCGATAGACCCTCAAATGGAACTCCGCCCTAACCGGATGGTTTCGCGCATCTATCGTGATATTCGTTTTTCGCACGATAAAACGCCTTATAAAAAACAGATGTGGATTTCTTTTCAACGGCTTTTCAGAAAACAAACGCCCGACTGGGAAAATTTCCCCGGTTTTTATCTGGAAATAGGAAAAGAAGGCGCCGGTTACGGAATGGGAATGTTTGCTGCAAAAAAGAAAATAATGGATCGGTTTCGCGATCAAGTGGAGTACGAACAGGAACATTTTGAAAACATAACAGCCGGACTGTTGGATAAACACCATTTTGAATTGGGCGGAGAAGAATATAAACGTCCGATTAACAATGAATTACCTGATTATTTTCAAACATGGATTCAGCGAAAAGGAATTTATCTTTTCAAAAATTTACCTGTTAGCGATGTTCTTTTTTCCAACCGGTTTGTTTCCTGCATGGAAGAAGAATTTTCGGTATTGCATCCACTCTATAATTTTTTTGTTGATATTTGTGATTAATCCCGGTAGTTTTTTCATTGTTCCTTTGGAGAAGACGAATAAACAGCTGATCACGTCTTTAGCGCAAAGAAGAGAGTCTTGTATCGAAATTATTCTGGTAACAGCCGGATACTTGATCCGGAAATGTAATTCCAATTCTATCCGGATTAATGCGAAAGATATTCACCTGTCTCTTTCCCTGCAACCTACTTTCATCATCGAAACAGGAGGTGAATTGCAGGGTTGGTATTGCCGTTTTGATAACACTTTTTCCGATCCGGCTTATCTGAAAGAAAATCTGAAAAACCACATAGAGTTGATCAGCAGTTTCCTTTATCAATATCCGTTGCGTTTAACCAATAAAGTATTTCAAAGATTAGCGGCTAATTTTGATTCCATTACAAAGTTATTTAATGAACAGGAACGGGATTATTCTCTTATTCAGGCCTATATCCTAGTCTGTATCTACGAAATTAAAAAAGTATTGAAAGAAAGCAGTTTGGATTTTTATCCGGCTAAAGCATTCTCTATTACGAAGAAATACAGAGACTTGTTAGTTTCTCATCCGGAACAGAAACAAGGCTTGGAATTTTATGCCAACGCTTTGAAAATTACGCCTAATCATCTCAATAAAGCGGTTAAAGCGGTTACCGGAAAAACAGCAATCGGCATGTTCAACGAAATGCGGTTAACAGAAGCCCAATTACGGTTAAAACATACTGATTTCTCCATCAGTGAAATTGCTTATCAATTAGGATTTGAAGATCATGCATATTTCAGCCGCTTTTTCAGGAAAGCAACGGGTAATTCGCCGATAGAATTTCGGAAAAAAGAACGAAGTTGACTCGACTTCTATCTTCTTTTGTTTTTTGTCCTCTTGGGAAACCATCCCTTTTCGACCCGCTTCTTTTGTTCAAAAAGTTCGCCGATGCCCCAGAAAGCTGAAAAAGCCGTCACACTGCACAAAGCAGACAAAATTTTATTCTGAAATAAAAATGTTCCTGTCAATCCGGTTATTCCCAATAAAAGGAATACCCACCAGCATTTTGTACCAAAATAATATTCTCCTTTGACAACCAACGGATGAAATAACCCAATAATTACAAAAGTAAATAATCCAATGATAAATCCGGTAAGATTATAATTTTCAATAAATTGCATCATAGTTTATTTTATATTTTTGAGAAAAATTTCCATTTAAACAAAGTCTTCCGTGAATTTTAGAATAACTTTTTCACTGTATTTTTTGGAAATAGGAATATCAGGAACATCTTTCATGCCAAATTCCACATAAATTCCATCTTTTTGACGGCGAATGACATTGATTTGCTCAAAATTTACAATATAAGAACGATGACAACGAAGTAAATTGGTCTCGGCCATCCGTTCTTCAATGGCTTTCATCGAATTGCGAAGAATAAACTTAGTCAAAGAACCTTTGTTGAGATACCAGATAATGACGTAATTATCTGCCGACTCAATATATAGTAAATTATTCCGATTTACGGAAAGCCGTAATTCGTTTTTTTCATCATAAAAAGAATATACTTTCTGAGGAAGCGCCGTTTCGGATTGTACACCTTCTATCTGTTCCAATTGACGTTTGTTTTCTCTATAAATAAGATAAAGATGAATAAGGGTGTAAGGCAAAAGGAGTACCAAAGTCGTATTGATGGTCGATTCTTTGAAAACGCTCAAATATTCGCGTTCCGGATTTAAAAATAAGGTGTAAACCGTATAGAAAAGCGACATAAAAAATATCTCCAAAATAATCCAAACAGCATAATTTCCAATCGTAATGTTTTTTCGCTTCCCTGTATGATACATAATAATTCGACTAATAACCACTACTAAAACACCCGTCAAAATAATCAGACTGGAAAAAACAAAAAATTTGAAATTTGAAACAGGATACCAGTTCTCCGAACTGAACGGTTTATATAAATTAATGAATACCAACGCAAAAAAAGCAGTGGATAAAATCAGGTAAACGATGTTTTGTTTGCTATATATATAATTTGGTACTTTTTGATTGAACATATTCACTAAAATATTGCATTTTTCCGGGTGCAAAGTTAACATTAAATTTCCAAATTACACAGAAAGAATACAGGGCAACCGCACCAAAAGTTTCTACCGAGCGATACATTCCCGACGGAATGTAGCACGATTAGGTATCCTATCCGGTATTCATAAGCGCTAAGTAAACATTCGATAGCGGAAATAAATTATTCGTAAGTAATAAAGATAAGAGAAGATAGACACAAACATCTTGTCTTTCTTCTTTTGTTTGACAAAACCGGTTTCATTTTGTTATATATTGAAAATTTACTATATTTGTAAAAATCACATATATATGAATAAAACAATAAGATCGTATAACTTGCATAATTACCGAACTATTCCTCAAATTTCATTTTTGTCCGAAACAATGATTAAGGATATTGAAATCGTTGGTAGAGTATTACCGTTCAAGACTAATAATTATGTGGTGAATGAGTTGATTGACTGGAATAATGTAGAAACGGATCCTATTTTCACTTTAAATTTTCCGAGATGCGAGATGTTGTCAAAAAAACATTATGCCGCAGTGGAAAAAGAGTTAGATAGAAATACCGCAAAGGAAGTTCAGGATAAAAAAATCCAACAAATGCGCTTATCATTAAATCCCAATCCTGCGGGTCAGGAATACAATGTTCCTTATTTGGGTGAAATTAAACTGAAAGGGATTCAACACAAATATCCGGAGACGGTTCTGTTTTTTCCCAGTCAAGGACAAACCTGTCATGCTTATTGTACTTTCTGTTTCCGCTGGCCGCAATTTTCGGGGATGAACGAGTTGAAATTTGCCATGAAAGAGGCGGATTTATTGTTCAAATACCTGCATTTACACAAAGAAATAACGGATATTCTGTTTACGGGAGGCGATCCGATGGTAATGACTGCTTCTGTTTTAGAAACTTACATTCGACCGTTGCTTTTGCCGGAAATGGCTCATATTCACACCATTCGCATCGGCACAAAATCGTTGGCTTACTGGCCTTATCGTTACTTGACCGACAAAGACAGCGACGAGATTATCCGGTTATTCGATTTGGTGAACCGCTCCGGTAAAAACCTTTCCATACAGGCGCATTTCAATCATCCTCGCGAGCTATCGACCGTTGCTGTTGAGAAAGCCATCCGGCGAATCCGATCGACAGGCGCTCAAATACGAACACAATCTCCTCTTTTGCGTAATATCAACGATAAACCGGAATTATGGGCGCAACTTTGGCGAAGACAAGTCGATTTGGGATGCATTCCCTACTATATGTTTGTCGCTCGTGACACAGGTTCAAAACATTATTTTGAATTGCCACTGGGCAAATGTTGGCAAATCTACCGGAAAGCTTACCGGCAGGTGAGTGGAATTTGCCGGACGGTAAGAGGTCCCAGCATGAGTGATCATGCCGGGAAAATACAAATATTAGGGATACAGGAAGTAAAAGGCGAAAAAATATTCGTGCTTCGCTTTTTGCAAGGACGTAATCCCAAATGGGTGGATATCCCCTTTTTTGCCGAATACGATCCGAAAGCAACTTGGTTTAACCAATTAAAACCTGCTTTCGGAGAAAGAAAATTCTTTTTTGAAGAACAGCAATCAAAATTGACGGTAACCAAACCTTTCTTGTTTGAATGAAGCGTCTTTATAGAGTCGCGTGAAACCCTTGAGCTATCAGCGGAATAAGCGTTCCGTCGCGTGCCGCAAGATGTGCGCCGTTTTCCGCGTCGCAGATATGCCCGATTATTCGAATGCCGTTCATTTCCTGAATTTCTTCGTGGAGAACTAAGGGAACCGTAAATAATAATTCGTAATCCTCCCCTCCGTTCAATGCGGCGGTTATCAGGTTCATATTGAACTGTCCGGCCATCATAGCCGTTTGATAATCAATCGGAATACGTTCTTCATAGATTATACAGCCAACTTGACTTTGTTTGCAAATATGCAATAATTCGGAAGCCAATCCATCGGATACATCCAACATTGAAGTGGGAACAATTTGCTTTTTTGCCAGTTCTTCGACGACATCTTTCCGTGCTTCCGGCCGCAGTTGTCGTTCCAGCAGATACTCTTTTCCTGCAAAATCGGGCGTAAAGCCGGTCTCTCCTTTATAAACAGCTTTTTCTCTTTCCAAGAGTTGCAATCCCATATAAGCCGCTCCAAAATCTCCGGATACGCAAATTAAATCCGTTTTTTTTGCATTTTTACGATAGGTTATTTTATCCTTATCGGCTTCACCAATACAAGTGATACCGACACAAAAACCCGTCAAAGAAGATGTGATATTTTCCCCTGCTATATCTACACCGTATTTCTTGCAAGCATATTCTACTCCCAGATGAAATTCTTCCAAATCTTCCACCGAAAAACGTTTAGACACGCCTATAGATACGGTCAACTGCTTCGGATAGCCATTCATGGCATAAATATTCGAAAAACCGGCAATTGCCGCCTTGTAACCCAAAAATTTCAAGGCTACGTAAGTTAAGTCAAAATGGATACCTTCCAGCAGTAAACGTGCAGTTACAAGCGTTTCTTTTTCTTTATACTCCAAAACGGCTGCATCATCCCCAATCCCATGAATAGTAGATGGATTGGTGGTTTGAATGTGACCGGAAAGATGCGAGATTAATCCGAATTCGCCCAAAGACGCTATTTCCGTCATAATTGTTTGATTACTTCTTCCATGATGAATGCCATCTTGGGTTGCGCTATTTTAGCGGCTTCCTGTACTTCTTCGTGGCTCACTTCCACTATTTTTCCATAAACGCCTAAATCGGTGATGATGGAGAAAGCCAAAACTTTCAGTCCTCCGTGACGGGCGACGATTACTTCCGGCACAGTCGACATTCCAACGGCATCTCCTCCGATGATTTTGAAATAGTAATATTCCGCCGGCGTTTCAAAAGTAGGCCCCTGTGTACCGACATAGACTCCGGCTTGTAATTTGATATTGTTTTTATTGGCAATAGAAGCGGCCAGTTTTCTTAAATCCATATCGTAGGGTCTACTCATGTCCAAAAACCGGACGCCCAGCGCTTCATGGTTTTTACCTCTCAACGGATGTTCGGGAAACAGATTGATATGATCTTCGATCAACATTATGTCTCCTACTTGAAAAGAGCCGTTCATTCCACCGGCGGCATTGGATACGAATAAATATTCAAACCCCAGAAATTGCATTACACGAACAGGATAGGTTACTTGTTTCATATCGTATCCTTCATAAAAATGGAATCTTCCCTGCATAGCCAAAATAGGTTTGCCGCCCAATTGACCTACAATTAATTTTCCGCTGTGCCCTTCTACGGTAGATACCGGAAAGTGAGGAATTGTTTCGTAAGGAATTTCTTTCTTATTTGTAATATTATTCGCTAAATCACCCAATCCGGTACCTAATATAATACCGATTTTTGTTTCTTCAGGTATCTGTGGCCTAAGCCAAGATACGGTTTCTTTTAAAGTTGCTAACATGATTTTCTATTTTTTGTATAAATAATGATTCTTGTTCTTCTCGAAAAGCGACCTCGATCGGCAAACAGTATATGAATGCTTTGATTTCTTCCGGAACAAAAGCGTTGCTCATTAAACGAACAGCATCTTTTTCAGAAGTAATAATCATTTTATTATTATTTTTTATTCCGGTAAAGATTTCGGCTATTTCGGCAATGTCTTTCGCTTTGAAATTGTAATGATCCGGATAAATCAGCGTTTGCAAATCGGAAGTATAATTTCCCAACTGTTTAATCAGCTCTTGGGGGCGGGAAATTCCTGCAATCAGTAAAAAAGAATAGGATTCTTTTTTCAAGCGTTCGATGCTTTCTTTCTTTACAAAAGTATTTTCCGGGAAAACCGACAACAAACTTTTGTATAAATAGGAAGTAAAATACAACTGTTGATGCGGATCCAAGTCCATATTTTTCAGAATAATCCTGTAATCAATCGGTTTAAACGATTCGGGACATTTAGTGCAGATCACAATATCGGCTCGTGAACTGTTTTTTGCCGGTTCCCGCAATCTTCCGACCGGCAACAGTTTGTCGTCGTAAAATAAACAGTTGCTTTCGGTCAATAAAATGGATAACGAAGGCGTCACATAACGATGCTGGAAAGCATCGTCTAAAAGGATAATTTCCGGACGTTTATTTTCCGGAAGTTTCAGCAAGTTTTGAATTCCTCTTCTCCGATTGCCGTCTACCGCTACGATTATTTCCGGAAACTTACGGTATATTTGAAAAGGCTCGTCGCCAAGGCTTTGAGCGGAAACATTCTCGCCGGCTAAAACAAAGCCTTTTGTTTTCCGTCTATAACCCCTGCTTAAAACGGAAATTTTATATTTTTTAGCCAATAAACGAACTAAATATTCCGTATGCGGAGTTTTTCCGGTCCCTCCAACCGCCAAATTTCCAATAGAGATGACCGGAACGGAAAACTCTTCGGCCGGTAAAATATTCCAGTCGAAGAGTTTATTTCTAAATTCCACTCCTATTTCGTATAACAGGGAAAGAGGATATAGAATATTCCTAATTTTGATGTCGGCAATCATTTGCAATGAAAAAAATTCTTGCAAATATAGATGAAAAAAATGAAGAATAAGAAGGAATGGAAAAAATATTATTTTCACTCTCTTTGTTTTTTCTTGTCCTTTTTCAATAAAGCCGACATGTTATTAATCTTTTATTTCTTGTTGGTAGTGGCTTAAATCTGTTGAAATTATTAAGCAATGTTCAAAAATAGTTCTGACTTGAAAAATAATGGTTTGTGTATGTTTCATCTTTATTTTCTGCAAAATGACAAAAAATTTGGGTGCTAACCTTAAAAAACAGGTTTTTTGCTCAAAAGAAAGTATAAATGGATAACGATATAGAAACGAGAGAACTGCTTCATCTTGCTTCGTTTTACTATTGATTTCAAATAACATAGTTTTTCGTCCTTTATGAACCATATTGGGTCATGGGTTAAAGTAAAGCCCCGGAAGTTACTCCCGCACCTGAAAAAAGAAATTCAGGCGCTGATTGAACAAGACTGGTCGCCGCAACAGGTGGCAGGCAGATTAAAACTCAAATTTACGCATCCCTACTCTTCGTGGGAAAAGGGACTTATCGAAAATACAAACAAACTTATCAGACA
>JAIRLY010000015.1 GCA_031259075.1 Dysgonamonadaceae bacterium
TACAGGCGGAAGTAAAAACGGCTGCCGGCCGCGCCGACGCCATAATAAAAACAGCCGACACCGTTTATGTTTTTGAATTTAAGATGCACGGAACAGCCGAAGAAGCGCTGAAACAAATCAACACGAAAGATTATCTCATCCCTTACACCGTCGACGGACGAAAATTAGTGAAAATCGGTGCAGCGTTCAACGAAAAAGAACGTGGCTTGAGCCGCTGGATAATGGAACGCGGATGACTTCGTATCTATTTCTATCTTTAATTTGATAATAAAAAACAACTGACGTAGAAAACGCATAGAATCCCTTCTACGCGTTCCCCTTGTGTTAACTTGTTAAATTTGGTTAAATTTAGAGAATTTACCAATCTTCTCCTTTTTTTGTTTGGTTAAATAAAATCTTTCTTTAATTATGGTTGCAAAGAAATTGACTTTTACATCAAGAAAAAAATTTATTATGTTATTTTTATATTAAGAGTTTGTTATTTTTTTAGATCGTAAATATTTTATTCATCTAACGGCATGGAGAGATCCGTACAAATTGGGGCGCACAACAATCGGTTCTTGTAGAGGAAACTTTTCGTGTCATCCGGAGTACTTCGCAATACGACCTCTAAGTCCTACCTGCTTAACGTCAGGTGCAAGAAATAAACAGCGATAAAATATTTTCGGACAATTTCTTAAACCCTGAGTTTTGGTAAATAAACCGTTCACGTATTTGCTCCGGTTTTCTTATCCGGAACTCAGGTTATTAAACAGTCGGTAAATAAGCGAATTTACATCTGACACAATAAGCGAATTTAGCAGAAGCTTTTGCAGCGGAATGATAGAGGATTTTTGCTTGCTTAACAGTTTCAACAACATCTTCGGAAGTTATCTTTAATAATCTTGCAGCATTGTCTACATCGACTGTGTTGTTTTCGTCGATGCTTGCTAACGGAAGAATACATTTCAATAAATTAAGATGTTCCAGCCGAGACTCATTCAATCGTTCCAACCCGAATATTTTAATGGAAGTTGCTCCTTTCGCATTACCGTTAACAGCTACGGGTATTTCTTCTCTGAAAGTGATAAAAAGACTTGGATCTTCTTCGACCGGATTAATTAATAACCGGTCTTCTTTATCTAATGGGTTGGAATGTGCGTGATTTGATTTTCTGGTAGCCTCATCTTTTAATGGAAATTCATTTTTTTTATATGTTCTATTGCATTTTTCGCAAGAAAATATCAGGTTATTCCAATCGTATGCCAGCCAATAGTATCCGGGATAAGTAAGTTTCTTATCTCCTTTCTTTTTATAGGCCGCTTTGGGACGAAAATGTTCGACGTCGCCAAAGCTGTTTTCCACAAAAAGGGATTCGCAAAAACAACATTTCCCATATTGTTCGGCTATTAGTTGTTGCTTTACTGTAGAATTTCCGTAAATCGCACTATCGAACGTCATTTTGGCTATCCCTGAAGTATATTGCGTTGGATTCGCTTCGTATGTGTTTTTTAATTTTATTGTTTCGGATGCTCCTTTTGTTGTCAAAATAGCCGGCGCTTGAGCAGATTTACTAATCTTGATCATAATCATTCTCTTTTTTTGCAGCTTCCAATTTTTCCGTAAAATTTCGCAAAATAGACATAGCGTTTATTTCTTCTTTTGTATCACCCACAGGCATGGAATATATTTCTTTGTTCAAAAGTTCCAATTCATTTTCCTCTTCCCTGTTCAAAGAAATTTTTTTCAGCAGTTTTTTTCTCCGCTCCAACTTTATTTCCGTTTCCTTTGAACGAGCGCTTTTTATACCAAACAAATCACTTGTCAGGATTTGATCGATCCGCCAATCTTTTATAATATCCGGTTCATTAATAACCTTAACATGATCGTCGGCTCTTTTCAATAAAACCAATTTGGAATTTAATGCCGCCTGTGCAATCAAAGGACTGTGAGCGGTTACAATAAATTGTGTTTTGGTAAATATCTTCGTTAAATTTTCGATAATTCCCCTTTGCCATGCAGGATGCATGTGCAAATCAATTTCATCTAAAATTAAAATAGCCGGTTCATCGAAAGGCGTTTCGCTTTTTTCATAATAAAAAATCATTTTTGTAGCAAAATCAATTAACCAGGCAATGGCCGTTTTATAACCTAACCCCAGATCGTTTAAGTTTACCCAGCCGAATGCTGTTTTTGCTTGAACTTCTCTTTGCAATTTTCCGGTTTTTACGACCTGAATATCTTGAACGCCTTCCGGTAATACTTTCAATAATAATTCTTTCACTCGATTCAGTTCATCGCTTCCTTTCCTGCTTTTGGCTGTTTCATAATCCAGCCGTAAAAAATATTCGGACGAATTTTGAAGCAAGGCGTTATCTATGAAAAGGGTGTCTCCGGTATTATTGAAATTATCGCCGGATAATGATTTTTCCGCCATTTTGCGATTAGCGCCGTAGGCAAAGCAAAAGACCGGCGAAAGGTTTTTTGTACTGAAATGTGTCGCTTGAAAATAGTTATCTCTATTGGATTCTTTATGATTTAAAGTATATAGCAAAGGCTCCTCTACTTCTATGTTTTGAAAAGGCTCTGTACATTCAGCCACAATTAATGTGAGTTTTGAATTTAACTCTCCGTTTTTATGCTTTAGATCCCATGCGTTCCGCCATTCGTTATAAATGCTCAAATCGTATTCGGCGTCCGAATCGGTTCGTTTTCCAAAAAAACTCTGTGGAGTAGGAAGCAAAGAAACAATACTGCGCAAGAGAGTTGTTTTCCCGCTACCGTTATCCCCTAAAATAACCGTCCATTGAGATATATTTCCCCTTTCGTCGGTAAAATCAACTTGTTGTTTATTACCGAAACATCGAACATTTTCTACTTCTAAACTTTTAAGGTAAAGCATATTTTTTATTATATAGCACAAAAGTACGAAAAATTTCCGTGCTGACTCCTAAAAAACAGGTTTTTTGCTCAAAGGAAAGTATAAATGGGTAACGATATCAGCGATTCAGGGAGAAAAAAAACATAAAATATAAATAATTGAAAATAAAAAGGATAAAAGATTAGGAAAAATAAAAAATTCCGGCTAATTTTGCAGAATAAGACAAGGTAGGGGCCTCAGCCCCTAAGTATTTGAGGCTGAGTTGTTAGCTACAGTGTTCTTTCATATTAAAAAAATTAAAGCCGCAAGGAAGTTGTGATAACTAAGCCTTGCGGCTATTGTTTTTTAATCGCCTCAAAGGTAGTGATATTTTTTGAATAACAAAGAGATATATCACTTTTTTTTATAAAAAAAATACATTTTTATCCGTCTGTGTGGAATATCGAAAATTTCATGTACCTTTGCACTCTCGTATAAAAAAGATTAAAGTGAAATTATTAAAAAAACGAGTTTACAATTCTTAATTCTCATATTTTAAAAGCATGTTTGAAAATTTAAGTGACAGGCTGGAACGGTCGTTTAAGTTATTGAAAGGTGAAGGCCGGATTACAGAGATTAATGTTGCCGAAACGTTGAAAGACGTTCGTAAAGCATTGTTGGACGCCGACGTTAATTACAAGGTAGCAAAAACATTTACGGATACGGTTAAAGAAAAAGCCTTAGGGCAGAATGTGTTGACTGCTGTTAAACCCAGCGAGTTAATGGTCAAAATTGTTCACGACGAATTAGCGGCGCTCATGGGAGGAGAAACGGCGGAAATCCATTTAAAGAATAATCCTTCGATCATTCTAATGTCAGGTTTGCAAGGTTCGGGTAAAACCACTTTTTCCGGTAAATTGGCCAAGATGCTGAAGGAAAAGAAAAACAAAAAACCATTGTTGGTTGCCGACGATATCTACCGTCCGGCAGCTATCGAACAACTCAAGGTGTTAGGAGAACAAATCGGCGTTCCGGTCTATTCCGAAGAAGAAAATAAAAATCCGGTTCAAATCGCTCAAAATGCCGTCAAACAAGCTAAGCAAAACGGCTATGACGTAGTTATCATTGATACAGCCGGACGCTTGGCCATAGACGAACAGATGATGAACGAAATCACATCTATCAAATCTGCCGTTCATCCGGATGAAATTTTGTTTGTTGTAGACGCCATGACCGGTCAAGATGCTGTGAATACAGCTAAAGAATTTAATGATCAACTGGACTTCAATGGGGTTGTTCTTACTAAATTGGATGGCGATACCCGAGGCGGAGCTGCTTTATCTATCCGCACCGTTGTCGATAAACCAATCAAATTTGTGGGCACCGGTGAAAAGATGGATGCAATTGATCTTTTTCACCCCAGCCGAATGGCTGATCGTATTTTAGGTATGGGCGATATTGTTTCTCTGGTAGAAAAAGCTCAAGAACAATACAACGAAGATGAAGCCAGACGCCTGCAAAGGAAAATTGCTCAAAATCAATTCGATTTTAATGATTTTCTTTCTCAAATACACCAGATAAAAAAAATGGGAAATCTGAAAGATCTGGCATCCATGATTCCGGGAATGGGAAAAATAATAAAAAATATGGATATCGACGATGATGCATTTAAAGAAATTGAAGCTATTATTTATTCCATGACTCCTGCGGAAAGGAGAAGTCCTGCATTATTGAATGCAAGCCGTAAAATGCGCATCGCCAAAGGTAGCGGAACCTCTGTAGCGGAAATAAATAAATTACTCAAGCAATTAGGGGAAACCCACAAAATGATGAAAATGATGACTGGGGCAAAAAGGCAGGGCAAAGGATTTATGAAAAAAAGAAGATAATGAAAATAATTGACGGAAAAGCGATTGCAGACCAAATTAAATCGGAGATTGCAGAAGAAGTAAATCAAATGGTCATTTCCGGTGGAAAAAGACCTCATTTGGCTGCCATTTTAGTCGGACACGACGGCGGAAGTGAAACTTATGTGGCCAATAAAGTCAAGGCTTGTGAAGCGGTTGGTTTCAAATCTACTCTTATCCGTTATGAAAATGAAGTAACCGAGACGGAGTTGTTGGATAAAGTAATTGAATTGAATGTAGATTCGGATGTAGACGGTTTCATTGTTCAATTGCCTTTACCTGAACATATCTCCGAACAAAAAATAATTGAATCGATTGATTATCGTAAAGATGTGGACGGTTTTCATCCGGTAAATGTCGGACGAATGTCTATTGGGCTACCTTGTTTTGTTTCTGCTACTCCAGCCGGTATCCTTGAGTTATTGAAAAGGTATCACATCGAAACGGCGGGAAAGCATTGCGTCGTTTTGGGTCGCAGTAACATTGTCGGGAAGCCGATAGCCACATTGATGATGCAAAAAGCCAATCCGGGCGATTGTACGGTTACGGTTTGTCACAGCCGCACCCAAGACATCAAAAAACAGTGCAGGCAAGCCGATATTATCATTGCGGCACTGGGCGTTCCCGGATTTTTGAAAAAAGAGATGGTTAAAGAAGGAGTCGTTGTTATCGACGTAGGTACTACACGCATACCATCTGATAAAACCAAATCCGGATTCAAACTAAAAGGGGATGTGGAATTTGACGAAGTAGCTCCATTGTGTTCCTGTATCACTCCTGTTCCCGGCGGTGTAGGCCCAATGACGATTGTTTCTTTGATGAAAAATACCTTATTGGCCGGAAAGAAGATGATTTATTAATGTGTTAATGAAACAATATGTTAATCTTTTTTTAATCAGTTTGTTAGCCTGTTATGGAATTAACGGTGCGGAAGCGGAAGAACTTACTCTCTTATTTGCGGGAGACGCCATGCAGCATCAATCTCAAATTGATAATGCGTTTCGAAACGATCGTTATGATTATTCTTCTTATTTTCAACACATAACTTACGAAATAACTCATGCCGACATAGCAGTTGTTAATTTAGAAACAACTTTGGGTGGTAAACCGTATAAAGGCTATCCTTTATTTAGTGCTCCCGACGAATATGCCTGTGCTCTGAAAGACGCCGGATTTGATGTTTTTCTCACAGCCAACAACCATATTTTAGACCGTTTTTCAAAAGGGCTTCATCGTACTTTAGATGTTTTGGATTCCTTAAGCATAAAACATACGGGAGTTTTCAGAAATGCAGCGGAGCGAAAAGAAATTTATCCTTTAATAATAGAAAAAAAGAATATTCGAATTGCATTCCTCAATTATACGTATGCTACAAATGGCATTAATCCCACTTTTCCCGATTATGTCAATTATATTGATGTTATTCAAATACAAAAAGATATCCAAAGAGCAAAAGAATTAAAAGCCGATTTTATTATTGCCAATATGCATTGGGGAGAAGAGTACAAACTTAGTCAAAATACGATGCAGGAAAAAATGGCCGAATTATTAATAAACAAAGGCGTAAACATCGTAACAGGTTCTCATCCGCATGTTGTTCAACCTTCCTTAGCAATTACAGATTCTGCGGGCGTTATTTCTAATCTCATTATTTATTCGTTGGGGAATTTTGTTTCTGCAATGACTGCTCCTAACACAGATGGTGGGCAAATGATAAAAATCGTTTTGGACAAAGAAGATGATGTACCGATTATTTCTTCATGCGGCTATATGCTGATTTATACTGAAAAAAAGAAATCCGGAAACAAAATTGATTTTTCAGTCGTACCTGTATTATGGGCAGAATCTTCCGGCAAAATACCTTTATTTCATACGCCGTTTGTCCGGTTGGATTCGATTAATTATCTGAAAATGAGAAAATTTGCAGATAATGCAAGAACTGTTTTCAATACTGGAAATAAAGGAATAGCCGAGTTTCGACTTATCGCTCCTAAACGTCGGGAAGATTTTTTAACAAAAAAACTTCCTGTAAAGTTTGTTGAATAAGAACAAAATTGTATCTTTGCACCGCTAAATACATGGTGGTCGTAGCTCAGTCGGTTAGAGCATCAGATTGTGGTTCTGAGGGTCGTGGGTTCGAGCCCCATCTTCCACCCCCCCCTTGTTACTTACCAATTTATATAGTAATTATAGCAGCAGATTATTTCGTTTTCGGCAGAGCATAATAATATCTTTAAATTTCTGAAAATCTTTACTTAGTTCAATGCTTTGTTTTTTACCTTTCATAAAAGTTTGCAATTTCTCCGGAATTTCGATTTTCTTTCCAATAATGCCGTCAATTGTTTCTTTGAATTTGGCAGGATGAGCCGTTTCTAAAAAAACACCGGTTTCGCCGGCTTGCAATCCATTCAACAAAGCCGAATATCCGCAGGCGCCATGAGGATCCAATACATATCCTGTTTTCTCATAACAGGTTTTCACTGTTTCCCGAATGGTTTCATCATCACAACTAAAACCCGAAACGATTTGTGTAATGATTTCATGATCGTGATTGTACAAATCCAAAATACGAACAAAATTACTTGGATCTCCGACATCCATCGCATTCGCTAAGGTTTGAACAGATGGCCGCGGATTGTAAAATCCGGTACGAAGATATTGAAGAAAGACGTCATTCCTGTTATTCGCAGCGATGAATCGTTTTACCGGTAAACCCATTTGTCGAGCAATCAGTCCGGCGGTGAGATTGCCGAAATTGCCGCTTGGAACACAGAATACAATATCTTTATCAATTCCTTGCTTTTTCAATTGAGCATACGCATGAAAATAATAAAAGGCTTGAGGCAAAAAACGGGCGACATTGATGGAATTGGCAGAAGTAAGTTGCATTTTTTCGTTCAATTCCTTATCCGTAAAAGCCGATTTGACCAATGCCTGACAATCATCGAATGTCCCGTCAATTTCCAATGCTGTAATATTTTGTCCTAAAGTAGTGAATTGACATTCTTGAATAGCGCTCACTTTTCCTTTTGGATACAATACATACACGTGAATTTTATCTACGCCCAGAAATCCGTTCGCTACGGCGCTTCCGGTATCACCGGAAGTAGCCGCTAAAACATTGACGTCGTTCAACCCTTGTTTTTCAATAAAATATCTCAATAGGCGAGCCATAAAGCGAGCGCCTACATCTTTAAATGCCAAAGTAGGTCCGTGAAACAATTCTAATGAATAAACCGCATCGGATATTTTGACAACAGGCGTATCGAAATTCAACGTGTCGACAACGATATTTCTCAATATCTCAGCGTCTACATCTCCTCCGAAAAAAGCATAAGCCACTTCGTAAGCTATTTCATGGAACGACAAGCCGGAGATGTTTTCATAGAAAGAATCCGGCAATATTGGAATGGTTTCCGGCATATACAGCCCTTTGTCTGCGGCTAAGCCTTTAACGACGGCTTTCTGTAAATCGACTTCAGACGTTTGTCTGTTTGTACTGTAATATTTCAAAGGTGTACGGCGTTTGGAACGCTGCGTACCGGTTATTAACAAGCGCATAAATTCATCTCCTTTTAATAAACCATAAGCGCCTTTTTGGACGGAGAACTCATCAAATTGCATCACATCATCCGGTATTTCATTCGGTTTATAAATCACAAAAGGAACCGGAGCATTGGTGTGCGTTTTAATCCGGCAAGGAGTCGGATGATCGGGAAGAAGCGCTATAGCGACCGGTTCGTTCCATTTTTTCGTTTCCTCCAGAACAGGTTTTAGAATACGGCTATCCAGGTATTCAATCGTTTTCACTTTCAACAAGGCGTCTCCTTCGTGACCGGCTTCGTCACTTGCTTCTACATGCAGATACACGAAATCTTTCTCTTTCAAAGCGTCCAAAGCCGCTTGGGCTTTTCCTTCGTAATTTGTATCATAAAGACCTGTAGCTCCCTGCACTTCGATATTTTCCAATCCGGCATAAACGCCTATCCCTTTGATTAAATCGACTGCAGAAATCACAGCGCCGGACCGGATGTCGTAAATTTCGGATAATTTTTTCATTTGCGATTTGTACCCGGGCGACCACGGCCAGATACTGTTGGCAGGATCTTTCCCTTCCGATTTTCGTTTAAGATTGATGGGATGATTTTCCAATAAATACTGCGAACGTAGAATCAAATTATTCAATAATCCGGCAGTAGCTTGAGCTTCCGGATTTTTGGCTTGAACCAGCACTTTGACAAATTCTGTGCCGGGGACATCATGGGGTGGCGAGCAAATCAATTGTTTATTGCCGTTTTTTATTTTCAAGACATGACGATAAGAAACGCCCGGATAGAAATGAATTTTTTCCGTAGCCAAATTTTCATTTAGATACTGAATAAGAACACAAGCTTCTTCGTTGGAGATATGCCCTGCTGAATGGTTTTTTATCTTTCCTTCTTTAATTGTTATCAAATTACAACGGAGCGCCATTTCGTCCGGTGCAATTTCGATACCCATACTCGCGGCCTCTAATGAACCGCGTCCTTCCAATACATTTGGTACATCATATCCCAAAACGGCTAAATTAGCAACTTCACTTCCCGGAGACATTCCTTCCGGGATCGTATGGAGCAATCCCGATTTACCCCACTGGGCAAGTAAATCCATCGTTGGCGTATTGGCCGCTTGCAAGGGAGTCCGGTTTCCCAGTGCTTCGACAGGTTCATCAGCCATGCCGTCTCCCAATATAATAATGTACTTCATAAAATAAAAAATTACGAAATAAAAAACACCTTTAAATTCTAAGTCTTTAGTTTTAAGTTATGATTTATTTTTTGCGCCGCTTTTCTTCCGTCTCCCATTGCCAGGATCACCGTTGCTCCGCCCCTTGCAATATCGCCGCCCGCATATACATCCGGTAAATCGGTTTGCATCGTTTCCGAATTGATAATAACAGTTCCCCTCCGGCTTACATTTAAACCATTGAATGTGTTTGGAATAAGCGGATTAGGAGAAACTCCAACCGCAACGACTACCAGATCCACGTCTATTGTTTCGGTAACCCCTTCTATTGCAACCGGACTTCTTCTGCCGGAGGCGTCCGGTTCTCCTAATTCCATCTTTTGAAGGCTCATCTTTCTTACTCTACCTTTTTCGTCTCCGATGTATTCAACGGGATTATAGAGATTCATAAAAATAACGCCTTCTTCTTTCGCATGTTTGATTTCTTCTATCCGCGCCGGCATTTCTTTTTCCGAACGACGATAAATAATCATGGCTTTTTCCGCCCCCAATCTTTTGGCGGTTCTTACAGAATCCATCGCTGTATTTCCGCCACCGATTACGGCTACATTTTTCCCGAAGAAAACCGGTGTATCCGTTTCTTTTCTATGAGCGCTCATTAAATTTATACGAGTCAAATATTCGTTGGACGATAAAACTCCGGAGAGATTCTCTCCCTGAATATTCATAAAGTTGGGCAATCCGGCGCCGCTGGCGATGAAAATTCCTTTAAAACCGGCTGTGCGTAAATCTTCGTAAGAAACAGTTTTTCCTACAACGCAGTTTGTGATGAATTTCACGCCCATCTTTTGAAGGATGGCAATTTCGACGTCTACTATTTCGTTCGGCAAACGAAATTCGGGTATACCGTATTTCAATACGCCGCCGATTTCGTGCAAAGCTTCGAAAACGGTTACATCGTATCCAAACTTTGCCATATCTCCTGCAAACGATAATCCGGCAGGTCCCGATCCGATAACTGCTATCTTTATTCCATTGCCGGCGGCAAGTTCCGGTACGGAAATAGAACCGGTTTTCCGCTCGAAATCAGCGGCAAATCGTTCCATATGTCCGATTGCAACGGATTCTTTTCCCATTTTTGTATAAATACATTTGCTTTCGCATTGTTTTTCTTGTGGACAAACCCTGCCGCAAACAGCCGGCAAAGCCGATGTTTCTTTCAATGTCCGGGCAGCTTCCAACACTTCGTTTCGTTCGATATTCTTAATAAATTTCGGAATATTGATTTCCACAGGACAACCGGTTATACATTGCGGGTCCGGACAATCCAAACAGCGTTTGGATTCTAACAAAGCCTGCTCCAAAGACAAACCCAAGTTAACTTCTTCGTAATTGTGACTTCTGATTTCGGCGTCTAATTCCGGCATTTTAACACGTGAAATAGCAGTACGCTCTTTATTTTTTATACTCTTGCGCAATTCCTCTCTCCAAGTCTCATTTCGCAACGCTTTCAAATATTCTGTGTCTATCATTTTATTCAAATTCTTTATAAGCATTTAAACGCATCATCATTTCATCGAAATTTACCTGATGAGCATCAAATTCCGGTCCGTCGACGCATACAAACCGGGTTTTTCCTCCAACAGTTACCCTGCAAGCACCGCACATTCCCGTTCCGTCTACCATAATCGTGTTTAAGGAAGCAATCGTAGGTATATTGTATTTTTTAGTCAAAAGAGAAACAAATTTCATCATAATAGCCGGCCCGATAGTCACGCAAAGATCCACTTTTTCTTTTTTTATTACTTCTTCAACGCCAAGCGTGACAAGTCCTTTCGTCCCATACGAACCATCGTCGGTCATAAAAACAACTTCGTCGGCCTGCTTTTTTATTTCATTTTCGAGAATAATCAACGCTTTTGTTCGGGCGGCTTGAACCACAATGACCCGATTGCCGGCTTCCTTCATTGCTTCAATAATCGGAAGCATCGGCGCCGTTCCTACTCCGCCACAGGCGCAAACGACGGTTCCGAAATTTTCGATATGAGTAGCTCTACCCAAAGGGCCTACCAAATCGGTAATCACATCGCCTTCGTTTAACGCGCAAATTTTCCGAGTCGATACTCCTACCTTTTGAACAACCAGCGTAATCGTTCCTTTTTGATTATCGGCTGCCGCGATAGTCAATGGGATGCGTTCCCCGTATTTCCCTACTCTTACAATTACAAAGTGTCCGGCTTTTCGAGCTTTGGCTATAAGAGGAGCTTCTACTTCCATTTTGACTATATTTTCGGAGAGAAATCTCTTTTTGACAATTTTGTTCATTTATTTTCTTAATTCTATTATAATATGAAGGCAAAAGTAAGCAAAAAACTGAAATTATTTGCTATAAACTATTTGTTTTTTCATCTTTTTTAGAATGGAAAAAGGCAACAGAAATATTACTTTTATGAGCTATACCTTGTGGAATGCGATTCTACTACTTTGTAAATACGTGGCGGATCGCATAGCGTGCAATTCTACCGGCGAATTGTGGAATTTTAAAGTTGAGACTGTTTTTCCGGCCATCCGGGCAATCCTTTTTTATTTTACATTTCGCATCAACCGGTCGGCCATCAGCACGGTCGTATTCAATAACTCATATTCTTTTTCAAAATAAGTAGAAAAAAGTCCGGTCTTTAGATTTTCTTCGATTTGTTTGCTCGTCCACCATTTCCCTTCTCCCAAGTGCAAATCGTTCGGTAGTTTATCATCTGAGATATTGCAAGCGTAAAGATAAATCAAACGATGGGTTTTGTTGTTTTTGTATACATATCGAAAAATAAAACGATAAGGTAAATCCGTTGTTACGCCGTTTTCTATAAACATTTCTTTTACTCCTTCGTCTAACGTTTCATTGAAGCGTAAATGTCTTTCAAACGGATAATCCAGTAACAGCGATTCGTTTGCAGAAAACTTTCTGGCCGCCAAAAACAATAATCCTTTATGTATCAATACGATACGAATAACGGGGTGGAGATATTTATCCTCGAACGTATTACTTATGCTCATCGCTATTTTTCCATGTACAACCCCTGCGTCATTTACGACAGGAAGCCATTCTTCGTTCATGATCTGATTTTTCAATAGATGCCAGTGAATAAATTCATACGTAAAATGCAAAGCTATAAATAAAAGCAATATAACATGATAAATAATTAAATCCAGCGCTGGCGTATGATAATTGTCCGGAAATAACAGGTAAGTAAGAACGATTAATAAATGAAAGAGAGTAATAGCAAAGGCTATTTTTATCACATGGGAATCCGAATCGAATTTCAACAATCGAAATTCTTGCGCAACGCTGTTTTTTTTCAGTATTTTTACTCTGAAATATTCTTGAATGATTGTAAATATAAAAAAAGACAAGACTAAAATTAATTCTAAAACAATAGACACATTCTCCGGATATAAAACATCGAACGGTCTTATTGTCGAAAGGATTATTAAAATTGTAAAAGCAATAGCCGAAACTAAAAAAGTGTAAGGTAATTCGTGTTTTAACCCAATTATCTTTATCACGGAATAGAGGACATAAGCAATTAATGCGGCCAATAATGCAGTGTAATAAGAAAAAAAGCAATTAACAATATAAAATATAATAATGGGAAACATTCCCGTCATCGGAGTTAATAGAGGAATTGCGATTTTTGCGGGCTTCATGCACATTCTGTCAATATTTGATTTTTCTCTTTAGTATCATACCAAGCATTTCAATAACAGATTTATAAATGGTTTTGTTTATTCATTTAAAGTTATTTATTGATAATAAAGTTATTTGAATGGTAAGACGAACGCACCAAAGGTCCGCTTTCTACATATTCAAATTGCAAAAATTGCGCCGATCTTTTATATTCTTCGAATATTTCCGGGCGAATGTACTCTGCCACCGGAATGTTTTTTTTAGAAGGCTGTAAATATTGTCCGATTGAAAGCAGTCGGCAACCGGTTTCAAACAAATCTTTCATCGTTTGAACAACTTCTTCTTTGGTTTCTCCCAATCCCAACATCAATCCGGATTTGGCCGGAATATCCGATTCGGAAATATGCTTCAAAACGTCCAAACTCATTTCATATTTTGCTACGCTTCTCACCAGAGGAGTTAATCTTCTCACTGTTTCTATATTGTGAGATATAATCTCCGGACGCGTTTGTATTATTAAATCCAAATGGTTTTTATTTCCCCGAAAATCGGGAATCAACGTTTCAATCGTGACGCCCGGATTCTTTTTCTTGATTTCTTCAATGGTTTTAGCCCAATGAGATGCTCCTGAATCCGGCAAATCATCTCTGTCGACAGAAGTAATCACCGCATGTTTTAATCCCAAAAGTTGAACGGATTCGGCTATTTTACAGGGTTCATCGGAATCTAAAGGGAGCGGTTTCCCCGTTTTTGTATTACAAAATTTGCAGGAACGGGTGCAGATATCTCCGGCTATCATGAAAGTCGCCGTTTTACGGTTCCAACATTCGCCCAAGTTCGGACAGCGTCCGCTTTCACAAATTGTATGCAGAAGATGCTTTTTTACAATTCGTCCCGTCGTAGAAAAATTATCATTGTTTCCTAAATTAACTCGCAGCCATTCCGGTTTTTTGATTCTGTCTTTATATTCCATTCGTAAAGAGGATCATTTATTTTTTCCGTTCATTTTTAAGAAATGAATAATTCGAGAATACAAATGATTGCGCGTTTTTGGCCCCAATAAACTGTGATTTTTATTTGAATAGATTTGCATCTCAAAGTTTTTTTCCGCCTCGACCAAAGCGTCTGCATAATAGAGTGTATTCAGGTAATGAACATTATCGTCGGATGTTCCGTGAATCAATAATAAATTTCCCTGCAATTTATCCGCTATTTTAACAGGCGAACACAAATCATAATTATTGAAATTTTCTTTCGGCGTACGCATAAATCGTTCCGTATAAATCGAATCGTAGAATCGCCAATCGGTTACGGGAGCAATGGCAATACCGGCGTTGAATATTCCGTTTCCGCGGCTCATACTCATCAACGTAATAAATCCTCCGTAACTCCATCCCCAGATAGCCACTTGATTTTTATCAATAAACGGCTGTTTTCCCAAATATTTTGCAGCGGCTATTTGATCGTCCGACTCCAATAATCCCAATTGGAGATAGGTGCATTTTCGAAATTCTTCTCCTCTGGCGCCTGTTCCTCTACCGTCTACGGAAACCACTATATATCCTTCTTCCGCTAAATAATAGTACCAATCCATTGTATATTTATCCAAAACTTCCTGAGAATTGGGTCCGCCATATTGAATCAGAACGGCAGGATATTGTTTCTTTTCAGTAAAATGAGAAGGTTTAATCATCCATCCGTTTAGAAGGTCTCCCATTTCATTTGTAAACGTAAAAAATTCTTTTTGAGAAAAACGAACAGCCGCCAACCGGTTTTGAATGGTTGAGTTGTCTGTTAATACCGCTAACTCTTTTCCTTTCTCATCATAAATAGAAACCAAAAGAGGCGTAGTCGTATTCGAAAAATAATTTATAAAATACTGAAAATTTTTACTGAAAACCGCCTGATTTGTTCCGGTTTTAGTCGTTAATTTAATCTTATTCCCTTTAGCGTCTATTTTATAAATCGAACGGCGCAAAGGACTTTCTTCTGCAGATTGATAATAAACGGTTTTTGTTTCGGGATTAAAACCATATAATCGGGTTACATCCCAATTTCCGGAAGTCGCTTGTCGTTCCGATACACCGGTAATCGAATAAAAATAAATGTGAGCAAAACCGTCTTTTGCACTTACATACGCAAAATTGTCTTTGGAAAAAGTGATGGAAAAGATTTGATCCGGATCAATGTAATACTTGCTTTCATCGTGGAGTACCAACTTGGATACGGTTGACTTGGGATTTACAAAATACATATTAAAATTGTTCTGATGGCGGTTAAGGGTCATCACCGCCAATTGGTCGGGATTTTCCGTAAAATGAATACGGGGAATATAACCGTCTTCGTCCAACGGGACATTCATTCGCTTTGTATCTTTCGTTTCGACGTTAAAAACATAACAACTTACTTTTGAATTGTTTTGGCCGGCTTTGGGGTATTTGTAAGAAAAAACACCGGGATACAGACTTCCGTCGAACATCTGAAGAGTAAAAGCCGGAACGTCCGTCTCGTCCGATTTAAGAAAAGCAAGAAACCGGCTATCGCTCGACCACGACATCAACCGGGTTTGTGCAAATTCTTCTTCATATACCCAATCGGCAATACCATTCAATATTTTACCAAATTCTCCATCTTTCGTAATTTGAGATTCGGTATCATAATCCAATTTTTTCAGCCATATATTGTTATTTCTCACAAAAGCGACCATTCTTCCATCCGGAGAAAAGGTTGGTATCATTATTTTGCCTTTTGTGTCGGAAAGCGGTTTCAGAAAATTACGCCTCACATCGTAATCATACACATTCGCTCGCCAGGAACGGCGGTAAACCGGTTCTTTTTCATTCCAAACTAAAATCCGGAATCCTCTGTTGTCTATCGAATAACCGTCGATGCGTTCCAATTTGGTCTCTCTAACTTTATCTACATGAAACAAGGTATCTGTTAACCGTCCGTTTTTGCAGGCATACCGTAGAATAGCTTTGCCGTCGGAACTTAAAACGGTATAATACACTCCATCTGTCCCTTGTTGCACTTCGAAAATTTCTTCGGATGCATATTTTTTTTCAACAATGTCCTTTAATAAAAGAGGTTGATTTCCTGTCTGGGCCTGAATATTGAGAGCCAAAATAAGACAGAATAGAGACAATTCAATCTTTTTCATAAGTAAAATTCAATTTTTGAACAACAAACTTACTCTTTTTCTCCGAAAATGCCAAAATATCAAATAATAGTTTTATTTTTGTACCGAATTAGAACACCAATTGTAAAAAACTTAACAATCATGAAGAACCAACTAAAACTCATCCGAAACAAAGGTTTTGAAATTCGCAGGCAACGAACAATGCTTGTGATAAAAGAAGAATTAAAATGCCGAGGCCGACGCCCGGTTTCAGTATGCTTTCCAAATCTAAATAATTAATTATGGAAAACTTGCTTCATTATGTCTGGAAGCATAAACTTTACGCTCCGGACTCTTTTAAAACGACAGAAGAAATCTCTTTGGAAATTATTGACCCGGGTACTTACAATATCCATGCAGGACCGGATTTTTTTAATGCCAAAATTAAATTGGACGACGAAATCTGGGTCGGAAACGTTGAAATTCATACCTGTTCTTCGGATTGGTATAAACACAATCACAATGAAGATAAAGCCTATAACTCCGTAATTTTGCATGTAGTGAAGATTATGGACGAAAAGATAATCAAAGACGAATCCGGACGGCCCATTCCGCAATGGATATTGAAAATTCCGGATCACATTACCGAAAGCTACAATTATCTTATCAGTAGAGATTATTCCATTCCCTGTTTAGAAAAAATAAACGAAATACCCGAAATCTATTTAAACGATTGGAAAACAGCTCTATTAACCGAACGATTGGAAAGAAAAACCAATACTATTTTCCAATTACTAAAAGATTATCAAGAAGATTGGAATGAAGTTTTTTATATTACTTTGGCTCGCAATTTTGGCTTTGGAATTAACAACGACGCTTTCGAAAGACTGGCCAAAAGCCTTCCTCTAAAATATGTTCTTAAACATAGCCATTCGACCGAACAAATAGAAGCGTTATTTTTAGGACAAGCCGGTCTGTTGGAAGAGGAAACAATACAAGATGATTATTATCTCCTTTTACAACAGGAATACCGCTTCCTTAGCAAAAAATATAAATTGCAAAAACTGGAAAATCATATTTTCAAAAGTTTACGAATACGTCCCAACAATTTTCCACATATCAAGATAGTGCAGTTGGCCGGCTTTGTAGGAAAAAAGCAAAGTCTGTTTTCCAAAATTCTGGAAACAACCGATCTAAAAGAGTTCCAGTCTTTATTTTTTTCAGATGTAAATGAATATTGGGAAAAACATTATCATTTTGAAAAAACTACTGCAAAAAAGAAAAAAACATTGGGCTTGTCGGCAATAAACATCCTGTTAATCAATACGGTAGTTCCGGTCTTATTTGCATACGGCAAAAAAAAAGATAAAGTCTCTTTTATGGGAAAAGCGTTTGAATTATTGGAATCTATAAAACCGGAAAACAATTTTATCGTCAATTCTTTCACAAGAGCAGGCGTAAACGCCGCTCATGCCGGCGATAGTCAAGCATTAATCCAACTAAAAAGAGAATATTGCGAACAAAAAAAATGTGTTTTTTGCCGGATCGGGCACAAACTCCTTTGTAAAAAACCGGAATCTAAATAGTTTTTTCCGTAAAAAATTCGGAAATGATATTTTTTCCACTTCTATTTGGTACAAAATTCTTTAGAAATTTAACTTTTCTATTTATCTTTGTATCACTATAAAATTGTAAGACAAAATACCATGAAAAAACTTATTTTCTGTATGTTGGCAGGGGTTATTATCCCATATTCATATTGTCAAAATTTGACATTGACGCTGGTCAATCCATCCGGACAAAAAATAGTTGATTATACGGCTGAGATACCGGTATCGCAATTGCAAAAACTATCGGTTGATAATTATGTAGCTATCGTTGATAATCAAAAAGTTCCTGTCGAAATTACGACGAATCTACGGGGTGAAACCCAATTCATTTTTCCTGTAGCCGTGCTGGCTCCGTACGAAACGAAAAAAGTGACGATCCTTCCCGGGAAAGCAGAACAATACCCGAAGCGGACGTATGCCGAGCTTTCTCATAAAATCGGGGGATATTTCGAAGGATCGAAATATGTCGGCGGTTTTTCATGGGTGAAACCGAATTATATGCGAGTACCCGATGATTTCAAAGATCATGCTTACTACATCAAATATGAAGGTCCCGGATGGGAGAGCGATAAAGTCGCTTTCCGTTTTTATTTGGATCAACGCAATGCGATTGATGTTTTTGGGAAAAAAACGCCGGGCATCGTTTTGCCTTTTGTCGGCGTGGACGATTATGAATCTTACCACCACATGGCCGCTTGGGGAATGGATAACATGAAAGTAGGCAAAGCTTTAGGAATCGGAAGTATTGCCGTATGGAACGGAGAAAAAGCAATTCGCGTCGAAAAAACAGATAGCGTAATTTGCCACATCCCCAGCGACGGAAAAATCCGCTCGCAAGTAATGACTGCTTATTATGGCTGGAATGTAAACGGAATAAAATGTAATCTGAAATCATTAATATCTATCGACGCCGGCAGTCGAGCTTCCCGTATGGAATTGCTTTTGGACAAAGAAATTGAAACATTGGCAACAGGAATCAACAAAGACAATGCGGCCGATTTTTTCACTCAGATCAACGAAAACGAAGAATGGTCTTATATCGCTTCGTTCGGTAAACAAAGCTTAAATAACGACAATATGGGCTTGGCTCTTTTCATCCGGACAAAACAAATCAAAGAGATAAAAGAAGATAAAGAAAATCACGTAGTCCTTTTGAAACCTGAAAATGGCTATATAGATTATTATTTCATGCCTACCTGGGAATTGGATTGGGAACCGGTGGTTACGAAAGATGATTTTCTGAAATGCATTGAAGAAGTAAAGAATCGATTAATTCAGTTAAATATTGAAAAGAAATAACATGAAACAATTTATGGACGACAATTTCGTCTTACAGACGGAAACGGCTCAAATGCTTTATCATGAGCATGCAAAAAAGCAACCGATTATTGATTATCATTGCCACTTAGTCCCTCAAATGATTGCAGAAAACCGCCGATTCGACAATTTAGGTCAAATCTGGTTGGAAGGCGACCATTATAAATGGCGGGCGATGCGAACGAACGGAATAGACGAACGGTATATAACCGGAAAAGAAACTTCCGATTGGGAAAAATTTGAAAAATGGGCGGAAACAGTTCCCTATACGATGCGAAACCCTTTGTATCATTGGACGCATCTGGAACTAAAAACCGCTTTCGGAGTGGATAAAGTCTTGAGACCGGAAACTGCGAAAGAAATCTTCGATACTTGTACGGCGTTGCTCCGAACGCCCGAATTTAGCGCACGTGGACTAATGAAACGCTACCGTGTGGAAGTGGTTTGCACAACCGACGATCCGGTAGATTCTCTTGAATTTCATAAAGCTTTGAAAGAAGAAGGTTTTGAAATAAAAGTATTGCCTACCTGGCGTCCCGACAAAGCGATGGCGGTAGAAGTTCCGAGCGCTTTTCGCACTTACATAGAACAACTGTCGACTGTTTCCGGAATCTCCATCCGGCAATTCGACGACTTGTTGGAAGCCTTGAAAGTCCGCCATGATTTCTTTGCTTCCGCCGGATGTAAATTGTCGGATCACGGAATCGAAGAATTTTATGCCGAAGACTATACTTTGGCGGAAATCCAAGCTATTTTCAATAAAGTTTATGGCGGAACATTTTTAACTCAGGAAGAAATCTTAAAATTTAAATCCTGCATGTTGTACGAATTTGCTTTGTTGGATTGGGAAAAAGGATGGACGCAGCAATTTCATTACGGAGCGCTCCGGAACAATAATACGCGAATGTTCAACAAACTCGGTCCCGATACCGGCTACGATTCCATTGGCGATTGGAATACTGCAAAGGCGACATCTAAATTATTGAACCGGCTGGATTTGGAAGATAAATTAGCCAAGACAATTCTTTATAATCTCAATCCGCGCGACAATGATATGATTGCGACAATGATCGGAAATTTCCAGGACGGCTCGGTAGCCGGAAAAATTCAATTCGGTTCGGGTTGGTGGTTTTTGGATCAACGCTTCGGCATGGAAGCTCAAATGAATTCTTTATCCGTATTGGGGCTTTTAAGCCGTTTCGTAGGAATGTTGACCGATTCCAGAAGTTTCTTATCGTATCCGCGACACGAATATTTCCGGCGGATTCTATGTAATCTGATCGGAAATGATGTAGAACAGGGTTTATTACCGGCTTCAGAATTGCCTTTCTTGGGTCAATTGGTCGAAAATGTGGCGTATAATAATGCTAAACATTACTTCAAATTTTGATAACGAAACGCATCTAAACAGTAAATCAATGAAAGAATTAAACAAGCAAACAGTCAATAAACCGGAATTGCCGGTAAAAATATTACAATTCGGAGAAGGTAATTTCCTCCGCGCTTTTGTCGATTGGATGATTCATAAAGCCAACGAAGCAGGTGTGATGAATCACGGGATTGCCGCCGTACAACCAATCGCACAAGGAATGGCTGAGATGATTAATAAACAGGACGGTCTTTACCATGTTTATCTGGAAGGCATAAAAGAGAAAAAAGCCGTCAAAGAAATTACATTGGTGAAAAGTATTCATCGGGCAATCAATCCGTATAGCGAATACGAAGCCTATCAAAAATTATTCTTGAACCCCGATTTGGAGATGATCGTTTCCAATACCACAGAAGCCGGTATTCGTTATGAAGAAGGAGATGATTTAACCGCAACGCCTCCGAAATCTTTTCCTGCAAAGGTAACGGCTCTTTTGTATCAGCGGTTTAAAAAATTTGCCGGAGCGAAAGACAAAGGCTTATTGTTTATCGCTTGCGAACTCATCGAAAACAACGGCTCTACTTTAAGGGAACAAGTGTTGAAACATGCCGGATACAATCAGTTAGGCGTCGATTTTATTGAATGGATCAAAAAAGCGAATTATTTTTACGATACGCTGGTCGACCGGATTGTGCCCGGTTTTCCTCGTGAAACGATCAACGAAATCAAAGAAGAGATCGGCTTCAACGATAATTTAGTGGTGAAAGGAGAATATTTCCATGTGTGGGCGATTGGCGGCGATCCGGTAATAAAAGAAAAATTACCCTTAGATAAAGCCGGCTTGAATGTCTTGTTTATGGATGATATCCGTCCGTTCCGTGCAAAGAAAGTCCGCATTTTGAACGGTTCGCACACGGCTATGGTACCGATTGCCTTGCAAATGGGATGCGAAACCGTCAAAGATGCTTTCAACGAACCTTTGGTGGAACAATTCATCTGCCGGATGGTAAATGAAGAAGTCCTTCCGGCTATCCCCGAAGATCTTGAAGAATTGAAAAAATTCTCGGAAAAGATATTGGAACGTTTCTACAATCCGTACATCAAACATTATCTGAAAGATATTTCTTTAAACTCGCTATCCAAATGGGAAGCCCGTAATTTTCCGACATTAAAAGATAATGTTCTGAACTTACAGAAAGAAGCCGGCAAAACGACTTTCTCTTTGGCGGCCTTGTTGGTATTGTACAGCGGACAGTCGGAAATAGCGTTCACGCCGAACGATACGCCGGAGTTTGTAGAATTTATTCAAAAATCTTTTGACAAAAACAATATTGAAACTTGGGTCAAAGGGATTATTAACAACCGGAAGATTTGGACGGAAGATTTGAGCGCGATCCCGTGTTTGGCGGAGAATGTTGCAAAAGATGTGCAACTTATTCTACAAAAAGGAATGAAAAAGGCATTACAAACGATAGTGTAACGTGAGCGCGGCGTGAAAAAGGCTCTCTGCAAGAATTTAAAAGATTGTCCGGAAATAAATTTGTATCGTTTATTTCCGGACAACTTCTTAAAGTCAATTCTTCTTGCAACGCACGGAGCGCTGGTTAATTTTAGGTTGATTCAGGCGAGATAGGCCCGTTTCTGTAGCACCCAAGTAAAATCGTATACAATTCGAAGTGTTATAAGAACTACTACTCACGAAAGACGTGTACGAACCGTAGCCGCCAAATACACCGCTTATCACATATCCCACAAGCAGTGCATCGAACCCATTCGCAGTGGAGGCATTGCTCGTGCCGTTGGGATTGATACCGCCGCTCACAGTAGTAGCGCTTTTCATCTTCTGACCGTGTGTACCGCGGAAAATTTCGGCCAATGTACTACTGCTGTAAGACGATTCCCATGTTGTTGCAGCGGTAGTTGAATATGCTCCTTCGGCGCTTTTTGCAATCTCTTCTTCCAGTTGTAGCCATTCATAATCGCTCGGTAAGTGCCAATCCGCCGGACAAATCCCCTGATACTGCATTTGACTTGAACTGTTTACTTCATTCGCGTCGGTGGCGGCACGATTCGTAGCGGCTGCCCAAGTATATAACAACCCATATTCCGGATGATTAATAAAGATCTGTTCATTCCCATTCGGATAATTATAGAATTTCGAAGCAGGATCCGAATTAGCACCTGTCGATAAGGTTGTTGTTCCGTCAGCGTATGTTTTCGTTCGCAGATTCTGTGTCATCCAACAACCGGCGGTTCCAAACCGAGCGGCATAATAAGCATTGCCCTCAACGTCCATTACGCCGGCACACTCACCGATGGTAACCACACAATCTTGAGTTATACCATCGACAGTGGCTTGAACGGTAAACGAACCGGCTGTATTTCCCGATGTGACGGTAGCGCTATTACCGCTTGCAGGAGAAATGCTTGAACCCGTTGTGTTACTGCCTTCGATTGACCATGTAACCGTAACATCATCGAACGGCTTGCCGTCGCTGCCTGTGATTTGTGCGGTAATCGTTCCTGTTTTACCATCCAGATCCAGGAACAAAAGGCTTTTATTCAGGGAAAAACGCTTGAGCGTTACCGGACCGGTTGGCCTCCAACTGTTGCGTGTCCATACATAAATGTCTTTACCGTTGCCGTCGGGCACATCGTCGTTCGTGTTGTAAATCATCATCCCTTCTTTTTCGATATTACCGTCCAGTTGCCAGTCCGAGACATTCATCAGGGAAACCTGAGGCAACAGCAATCCCAAATTCGCAGTTTGAGACAAGTCAAGTACCGCGCCTTTAT
>JAIRLY010000365.1 GCA_031259075.1 Dysgonamonadaceae bacterium
AACCTTAGTCCCTGAATTTTCATCTGCCGTACGGGACTTCCGTCAGACTATCTCCGATATATCTGCACCACCGGATCGGAACGCTTCGAAGCCACAGCTTCCGGGTGATGTCTCGTCCAAACACCTGGTGTAAGGATAAAGCTTTAATCTACTATACTTCGATCAAGCAGCGAGAGCATAATTGTTTTCGCCAGTTAAATTTTTATCAACCGAGATTATAGTGCCAGCCAACGACGCACTGCATGCTTACAAACCACTTCTACCCGCTGTCAAAACCGGTCAGCCCCCTGTTCTTTCAACGAATTGATTTTCAAAAGAAACCTGTGACATCATGAAAGAAAAAACATCTTTAAATGATATCCGTTTCTTCGCGGCAAAAGTACATGAAAAATCTGCGATTTCCAAACGCATGAAATAAAAAAAGTTTTTTTACAGAGCAAAGAATGGAAAAACAGGCTTTTGATGCACCTCCTATTATATTCGGAAAGTGAATAAGGTTTTTCATCTTCGTTGAATAGCCTTTTTTTATTTGGCCCGAAAGACATTTCAAAGACCGATTCGACCCCCTCTTTTATGTCATCATAATTGATATAGGCCTTGACATAGGGTTTTCCATTCAGCTTTACCGAATTTACATACCTCATTTTGTCGCTAACTTTATTGGCTTTTATAATTAGGTACTTGTTTGTTCCGACTTTAATTTTCATATAGGGGAAGTAAGGAGCACCAAGTATGTATTGGTTGGAACCCGGGCAAACGAGGCTGTCTCAAAAGCCCGAAATTTGCCACTTTACCCCCTCTACAATATATTGTAAAGGGGGTAAATAGTTTAAAATCGCCTTTTTGAGACAGCCCCATGGAGGAGAAGATATATCAGGCATACATCTGGCCGCAATCATCATTTCCGCATAATTCGTCCATACTGTTCTGATACATGCGGTTCATGATTTCACGCACCCAGTAGTGCGTTTTCCAGGGTTGGCCGGTCCATGCATAGAAGTAGGCGATATGATGGCTTGGTTCATTGCCATGCACATAATTGCCCATAATGCCTTCACAGGTTACATCTTCCGTATGCTCGAAAAATTCGTCCGGCAAGTGCATGGTAAAGATCGAATCAAGACGTTCGGTAAACTGCTTGTCGCCACCCGTTTGTTTGATCAGGTCTTTTGCGCCATGCGGAACATAAAATGAATAATTCCATGAATTTCTTTCGATAAAGCTTTCTCCATATGTGTTTAGCAGACGGAAAGGTGATTTCCAGTCCCCCACAGACATTCTTGCACGAACGAATTGCAGTTCAGGGTCAAATACATTGTGATAATTTAGCGCGCGTTTTTTATAGGCGTCGGCAATTTTGCCGTTTCCTGTTTTGGTATTGTTAAGCTGGTATAGTTTTTGAACAAAAATCAAGGTGTAAACAACTAGTAATCAATGCTCCATTTTAAGTGTTTTTATGCCAACTTAACAATACCCCTGTTTTTAATGCGGTGTTGTAAATCGTCCAGTCGTCGTAAGCGTATTCGAGGATGATAGATGAACCGTTTCCATTTTTATCGAAAGGAACATAGCCCAGTTGTTTATATTCGGCCGTTCCATCATAATAATTTACGTTCGAACTATTGATCATTGCTTCCAGCACTTTTTTCTTATCAATATCCAGGCCTTTATCAATAGCGTTGGCCAGTACGGAAACGGAATGATAGCCGATCATACACCAGTTTTCATTTCCCATGTGCTACCATACCGGTAGTGCCCGGTGTATGCTCTGGCTGTAATGCGTCAGCATGGAGAGCACAATATTCCGGCTTCTTTCCGGGTTGATGAGATTGAAGAGGGGATGTAACGCTCTGTAAGTATCCCATACGGAGAATATCATATAATTTGTAAAGCCTTCCGCCTGGTGTATGTTATGATCTATTCCCCGGTATTGTCCGTCTACATCCATATAGACCGACGGATTGATCATTGTGTGGTATAATGAATTGTAAAACATGGTTTTATGATCTTCATTTCCGTCTATTTCAATGACGTTAAGTTCCTTTTCCCATTTAGCGGAAGCTTCTGCTACGATCTATTCAAAAGACTTGTGTGCGGCTTCTTTTTCCAGGTTTTTCACTGATCCCTGTGTGCTGACGGCAGAGAGGGCTGTCTTGACGATAAGGGGGGAAGGATCATGACCAAATTCGAAGTGGCAGACGATTCTGCATCCTGCTATTTCCGGGAAATTCGTATTCAGACTGAATTTTTTCCAGAAACAGGTGTATACAGGTTTTTCCTTGTCAGTATAACCATAATTCTGGATGGGTTTGGAGAATGACAGGGCAAAATACGTATAATTTCCCCTGGCACAGCCGTTTGTTATGCGGTAACCCGTGATTAACGTATCGTTTTCAACACGCAGACAGGCCATAATACTTTTCCGCCATAGTTATAGATGCCGTGTATGAGGTCTAAAAGTAATTTTTGTTATTTATTTGTCGGATAGGTATATTGATGCACTCCGACCCATTCTGTTGCTGTCATCTGGGCTTTTACTCGATAATCGTCAAGAAAAACTTCGAAATACCCTGGAGAAGCCTTTTCCGTATCATGTGAGAAACGCGAACGATAGCCGGAGCTGGGATGATGGGCTATTCCGGGATTGAAATTCAGCTCTCCCGTTACTGGTATAATCAAGAGGTTTCCCAGGTCGGAGTGACCAGTACCGCTGAAATGGGTGTGGCTGAATCCTACAATGGTAGAATCATCGTGCCGGTATCCGGCACAGTACTTATATACGTTTTTGTTGTATGCGCCATTGATATTATGCGGTCGGCAGAATTGAGCAATTGGAAAATGCCGACAGTGTCGGCAGAATTGAAAGCGACCATAAGTCAGGCTTTGACGGACCAATCCAAACCATCTTTACCGCTGTTGAGTTGGTCACACTATGAACGACTGATGAGAGTGCGAAACCGAGGAAGCCTGGAACTAGTATATGCAGGAAGCCGCAAAACAAATGTGGTCGTATCGTACACTCGACCGTAACATTTTAACACTTTACTATCACCGGATGTTATCATCGCAGGCAAAGGAAATTGTAGAACAGGAGATGAAAGACAAAATCGCAGACTTTCAGCAAGACAAACTCGAATTTATTAAAAATCCTTCCGTACTTGAATTTCTCGGTTTGCCTGCAAACAAAGGATATACAGAAACAGTTTTGGAACAGGCAATTATCGACCAAATGCAAGATTTCCTGCTTGAACTCGGTAAGGGATTTTCGTTTGTCGCCCGCCAACAACTGATTCGTACCGAAACAGCCGATTTTTACATCGACCTTGTTTTCTACAATTATATCCTGAATGGCTTCATTATCGTAGAACTAAAAACGCACGCTATCACGCATCAGGACATCGGGCAATTGGATATGTATGTGCGGATGTATGACGATTTGAGAAAAGGCGAAAAAGACAACCCGACAATCGGAATTTTATTATGCACCAAAACAGACAAGACCATAGCCGCTATTCGGTTTTGAACGATAACAAACAACTTTTTGCCTCTCAATACATGGATTACCTGCCAACCGAAAAAGAGTTGTAAGAAGAAATTGAACGGCAAAAAGCAATACTCAAATTATCTATTACGAAAGGAGAAAACCAATGAAACAACGTTCGCCGCAAGGCAATAAGATAGAGAACCTGATAAAACAGCATTGCCAGAACGGGGTATAGTTTAAGACATTGGGAGAACTTGGTGTTTTTTACGGTGGTTTGACTGGCAAAAGCAAAAGCAAAAGCGATTTCGCAGACGGAAACGCCAGGTTTATTACTTATAAGTAACTTTTCAAAATTAAGCAGCATTATGCGAATAATTGATATTCAAGTCAGTCCCGATTGCTGCCAGAATTCTGTTGGTAGCATAGAAGAGTGTATCAGCGGAGTGATAATCCT
>JAIRLY010000045.1 GCA_031259075.1 Dysgonamonadaceae bacterium
AACTGATGCTTCCGGTCGCGTTATAATGATCGTTGAAACGGTATCCTAAGTTCACAAAACCGTTTGTGATATGAAATTCCGAATCTTTACGATGCCCATCCGTACGATCGTGATTTACAGAAATAAAACTACTGAAGTTTCCGGTGTTATATCCGGTGTTAACCATGTATTTCTGTGTATTGTAAGAACCGTACATAGCACGTGCTTGCGTCGAACGCCCCGGTTGGCGACGTTTGCGGGTAATGATATTAACAACGCCTCCCATCGCATTCGAACCATACAACAACGACCCCGGTCCACGGATGACTTCTACCCTGTCTACATCCGACGCCACATACGTATCCGGCAGTGAATGACCGAAAATACCTGCCCACTGAGGTTGTCCGTCGAACAACATCAAAACCTTATTGCCCTGTCCGACGCCGCGAATATTGACCGTTCCGGACGAACCGGATGATACTCCAAAACCTGTAATTCCTTTTTCGGTGACAAATAGACCCGGTATCCGGTCCGATAAAACCGGCAATAGCATCGATTCGCCACTCGCCTCGATTTCTTCCCGTTCAATGACGGAGATAGTTAGAGGTACAGTGTTTTGATTGACTTGCGCTTTTGTCGCAGAAACAACAACTTGCCTTAAATAAATGGCTGTATCAATTTCATTTGCTTCGCTCTCAGCCCTGAGTTGCATACTTACCGTTAACCCTACTAAAAACAAAATACTTTTTTTCATGCTCTCTTTTGTATTATATATATTAATATATACAAAGATAACATGTTCTTTTAAAATCGTGTTACTGTTAAAGTAAAGAATCGTGATTTTTTTATAAATTAAAAATTTTTATGTGGATTTATCGAAAGAATTTAATCCGCTCTGCTCATTACTAATTTTCCATGTTTAATACCTTTAATTGTAATCAACTGATTGGAAAGTTCCGTCAACCGGCACGCTATGCCGGCAACAGTAACGATGTGTAAGCAAAAACTTTTATTCAAATAATATTGTGAGGAAGACAAAATGACGTCTTGATAAAGATGTTGTATCGTTGTGATTTTCGCCGCAATGTCTTTTTTGGCTTGATCATACATAATTACAATTGTACCGGCTACCTTATGGTCGCACAACCATTTCTTTTCGGCTATATTTTTTTCAATCAAAAAACGGATGGCTTGTGAACGATTGGTGTATCCGTTTTCTTCTACATATTGATCTAAAGCTATCAACAACTCATCTTCCAATGAAACTCCGAAACGTTTTAAAGTCATTATCCATTTCTTTTTATAATGAACAAATATACATAAAAATCTTAATTTACATACGTTGGTTATGACTAATCTTGCAAAGGTATTGTTAAATCAGTATAGTTTTCAGTGTCTGCTCTATTATTCGAAGTAAATCATCTACACAGATTATATGATTTGTGTTTACAGCTACGCTTCCTGCATTATAAGGTCGGTAAACATTCGTATTTGTAATCGAAAACAATCCTACAACCGGAATATTTGCTGCTGCGGCCAAATGCATAATGCCGCAATCCGCCCCGATATATATTTCCGTATTAGCCATTAAAGCCGCCATCTCACGAATATTTTTACTGTAAAACGACGGAGCTTTGAACGCTATCTGCGACACATTTTCAACCGGCAACACTTCAATGATATTGTACTCGTCTTCGTATCTGTCTTTTAATCTTTCGTATAAAGTTAACCACCATGATTCCGAATAGCATTTATCTCCTGTTGCATAAGTATACAATGTAATTGTTTTTTTTTCTCCACTTACCAAGTTGTCTAACAGTTTTTTTCCTTTTGCAAGTTCGGAAGAAGTTAACTTTATATCCAATACAGGCAACGGAGCATTGTTTCCTTCAAATCCCAAGCGGGAGAGATAATCTCTCAGGTCATATATTGCTTTTTTGGCAATGTGTACATAATCTTGATATTTGTTCCCAAGCTCCGGATATTCATTTCCGTACAATTTTATCTGCGCCCTTGCGATAGCTGTCGAAAGCCGTCCTGACGAAGAGTCGTTTACGGCATTGATAACCATATCATAACGATATTTTCTCAACGATATCCAAACGCCGATGTATGCGATTAATTCTTTGAAAGGCTTTTTGGGCAACCGGATGATACGATCTACATTTTCATAATTCTCAAAAATAACGGAAGCTAAACCTCCTCTTACAAACAGGTCTATTTTAGCATTTGGAAAAATCCGATTGATTTCCTGTACTAAAGGAGTTAGTAATAATTGATTTCCCAACCGGTTATTGGGGCGGCTGATTAAAATTTTACGGATTTTTTCCGGATTCAGATTAACAGGAAGTTTCATTTGCCGGTGATTTCCGATATTTTGCGTCAAACCATGCATGATAGTTCCTCTTATTACATTTACCTTGCTTTTGAATGTCATAAATTTTATCCGCTATATTATTACCACCCGAAATTTTAATTGCAAAATTAATGCGCCAATTCAATAAAACTGTAAGGATAGGGATTTTTTTCGTCTGCAGGAAAAGTTTCTCTTTTTATTTCTTTCCATCCACTCATACTGACAGGAGGGAAAAAAGCATCAGCATCCGGAAAAACGGCATGAATTTTAGTTAAATAAATTTTATCGACAATCGGTAAGATTTGTTCATAGATTTGAGCGCCTCCGATAATAAAAACTTCATTCTCATTGAGCAAATAGACCAGTGCCGAATTCAAAGTCCGGTATACTTTTGCGCCTTCTATTTTCAAGTCCCTGTTCCGGCTCAGCACAATATTTTTCCGGTTGGGCAAGGGGCCTTCCGGCAGCGATTCAAAAGTTTTTCGCCCCATAATCACGGTATGTCCCCACGTGATTTCTTTAAAATGTTTCAAATCGGCAGGTAAACGGCAAAGCAATTTACCGTCTTTTCCGATTTCATTGTTTTCACCTAAAGCAACAATTATTGAAGTAATCATACTGTTTATCAGTTATTCAGCCGGTAGCTAAGCCCTACCGAACCATATATATTGTACATTTTGAAAGTAATACCGGTAAAGTCGGAAGGGAATAAAGAATTTAATCCCCAGCTTAATTGTCCTCTTAAAGCAAAATGAGAATACAAAACCCGCTCTCCTGCAAGTAAAATGCCGTAATCAAACTTATTTTGTTCCTTCGAAAAATCGAAAGACGCATAATCGACCGGCACTTTTAGACCAATCGGACTGCCTTCGCGAATGTATCCGCCGGAAGCGTGTCCATTGAAATGCGGATTATAAAGATAAGCGATATAAAGGCCCGATTGAGCCGTCCATTTACCTGAAATCCGGTAAGTAGCTAAAACCGGAAGGGAAATATAAACATTTCTTATTTCCGTCGTATTCTTTCCTGTAAAATTACCGGCAAACGTTTCGTCTTTCATTTCTATCTCGGTATGCAGATTTTTCACCCGGTCGCGCACCGTAAATCCCTTGTGATCCCACGCGATTTGGGTTGCAACTCCCCATTTTTCGTTCAACCACCGCGTTGCTTCCAAAGCAAAATGAGGTGCAATCCACGAAGGGGAAAATTTTTCTATTTTCCGGATTTCCACAGGAAAAGAAAGAGGAGAAGTCCCGCCCAAATTATATCCGGCATTGATTTTAAATTTCCACAACGGATATTTATCTTGTGCTTTTGTATACGTAGAAAAAAAGAAAACAAGTAAGAGAACCGCTAAAATTTTCGAAAATAATATTTCTTTTTTATTCATTTTCAACTTCATAAAGTAGTTTTATATCATCGACAATTAAAGTATTTCCGGGACGTCCTTCGTAGTTCCCTCCTTTATGGCTGGAAGCAAAAACAATGGTTAATTTATACTCGTCGTTTTCCAATTCGCTCCAAACAAAAGGCGTAGAATAAGAAAGGTAATCGAAATCGACCTCAAAACCGGTAAAACCGGTTTCTGTTCGAATGTTTTCGGGATTTAGTTCCGCTCGGGCGATAATATTCGGAGAGCTACTTATATTGTCGCCATATAAAAATTTCACATCATTGTCTGTTTTGAATAGTACCGCATAAATGGAACAGGCGTCTTTTTTCATTGCATCGCGGCTACCATCCCCATTGATATAATCTTCGGCGCCTTCTTTATAGATGTATTTTCCGATCAGTTTCACCGGTTTCCCACTATTGAAAGGGATTCCGAATCGGGTTGATTTCAATGGATTCGACATCCCCATTGATAAGTCGAAACCGCCCAAGTATAACGATCCGGCTAAACAGGGAATAAAGACGTTTCCGATAATCCTTCCGGGGCCGGTCATAGTACACAGTTCCGCTGCGGTATTACCGGAAATACGGATTTGCCGCACCGGATATTCGTTCGCCGGTTTGGACTTCCACAAAATAGCCAAGCCGTCGTTGCTGGAATACCATTGCACGGAACCTTCTTTCGGGTTTTCATAAAGAGAACTGCTGCCGGGTTTCACCCATGTTTCAAATCCGAAGTTCAGAGGAAAATTTTTCACCTGAACCACCGAATATGTTTTGGTATATTCTTCGCTTTGAGAAGTCACATCAATAAAAAAAAGCGTATCGCCGGATATGGTATTATCCCTTGACTGATAAGTTGCTCCTTCGGACAGTTCGATAGAAGTAATATCGTTTTTTTTCAAATCGGCATTTAATTTCGGATAAACAACAATATAGTCGTTATATATTTCTATATTTTTAGTTCTCAAACGGTTTTCGGTAAAAGAAACGGATACAATATCCGCTTCCGGATTAAGTACATCGCTTTTGATACAGGAGGCGAAAAGAAAGATTGTCAAAGTCAACAAAAGTCGGTTCATCATACTCATTACCATTTTAAGAATTCATATTTTCTCTCCTCGTGGAATAAATCCACAAAGAGAGAAAATTTTCATTTTTTTTATCGGAACAACAATACTTACTGTTTTGTTCCGGTAAAAACAACACTTATCGGCAATCCCTGAATGGGAGAAGGATCGGCGGGGGCCGCAACATTTATATTTAAAGTTGCAACTTTTTTACTGTCGATTTTACCGCTTAAGCTAACCGGAACAGGCATAGCAGGCGCTTCTGCCGACACGATAAGATTTAATGTGACGTCACCGGAAACATTATATTCATTGTTGCTATACTTAACATCCGATTCACACGCAATGTTAATTGGAAGTCCGAGAACTTCTTGATTCATTTTCAGTGTAACTTTATTTTCCGAAACATACTCTACATTGACTTCAGCGTTCGGTGCAATAGGAACATCTCCGGACGTTATAGCTCCTATATACTTTCCGGCGATTTCTTTGGCGTAATCCGTTTCCGTTTTCTTTTCATCGTCGTTACAAGAAACAATTCCGATACACATAAATGTGAACAGAATAAAAAATAATTTGATTTTTGTATTCATAAGTAAAAAAAATTTAATATCGGGGGACAAAGATATAATATTTTATTCACAGTTCAAAATATTATACCGCTACCTCTCCTTTTATGTGCGGATATGCATCGTATCCTTCCAATTGAAAATCTTCGTACTGAAAATCGAAAATATTTTTTACATCCGGATTAATGTTCATTACAGGCAAAGGACGAGGCTCGCGCGACAACTGCAATTTCACTTGTTCCAAATGGTTTGTATAAATATGCGCATCGCCCAAAGTATGGATGAAATCGCCTTCTTGAAGATTGGTTACCTGAGCCGTCATTTTCAATAATAGAGCATACGAGGCAATATTAAAGGGAACGCCCAGAAAAATGTCTGCGCTTCGTTGATACAATTGCAAAGACAATCTTCCATCCGCCACATAAAATTGAAAAAAACAATGACAGGGAGGAAGTTTCATATTCGGAATGTCGGCAACATTCCAAGCGCTGATAATAAGCCGCCGGGAATTGGGATTATTTTTGATGGTATTAACCACATCGGTAATCTGGTCGATATGTCCTCCGGAATAATCGGGCCAAGAACGCCATTGGCATCCGTAAATCGGGCCTAAATCTCCGTTTTCATCAGCCCATTCATTCCAAATCCGGACGCCGTTTTCGTTGAGGTATCGAATATTGGCATCACCTTTCAAAAACCAAAGCAATTCGTAAATAATGGATTTAAGATGAAGTTTTTTGGTCGTTAAAACAGGAAAACCTTCCGCAAGATTAAACCGCATTTGATATCCGAATATGCTAATTGTGCCGGTTCCCGTTCGGTCTTCTTTTCGCGTCCCTTCGGAAAGGACTCGTTGCAACAATTCCAGATATTGTACCATTAATAAAATTAAGAATATTGAAATAAAACATCAAAAGGATACAAATTTAATAAAATAATATGAGTCCAATGGTGTTTAGAAAGAAATATTTGCTTCTACCCCGAAAGTGAACGGTTTTCCGGCTTGCGCTAATTTTTGTTGCATACTCTCAAAATAAAACGCTGTATATCGCATATTGAATACGTTATCCGCCCATATATTTATACCGAACATCCTTTTACCGACACCTGCACGTAAATTCAATAATCCGTAAAAATTCTGATAAACATCGTTGGCTTCCGTCCAATAGATTTTTCCTGCGCAGTTGTATTGCGCTTGAATGTAAAACCGGTCGATCCGTTTATTTCTAAGCGTTTTATTATAAACGGCAATTGCCGATAATGTGTTTTGAGGAGCAAAAGGAATAAAATTCCCCGTATAATCTTTCGGATTGCTATCCTTATCTTTAAATACATAATCTTTAAAAACGGCGCGAGTAAAACCGTAATTGGCTGTAAATTTAAATGCTTCGGATAAAAGAGCGGTTACACTTAAATCAAATCCGGCGCTTCCGGCTTTGCCCGCATTTTTTAAGATTCTTCCCTGACCGCTTTCTACGAAATCCGTAATTTGGATATCTTTGACGTCAATATAAAAAGCTGCAAGTTCCGTGTAAAGAAAATTTTTCACTAATTCGCCTTTAAAACCAATTTCGTAATTCCATGAATATTCCGGTTGATAAGAAACACGGTCTACCACCGGAAGAGGCGGAAACGTTTTATCATAATCTTCATCGTATTTTCTTCTTATTTCGTTCTGAATAATATCGGCAAAATTTTGAATATTATATCCTCCCGTTTTATATCCGTTAGTGATTGTTGCATAAATATAATTTTCCGGATTAAATTCATATTTAACCCCTATCTTAGGAAGAATCTCCGTAAATTTCGCAGCTTTTTTTCCAATCAAAACCGTATCGGCCGATACAATCCCCATCGGTCTACCCATTATTGTTCCGTTCAGTTTCATAGACAGGTTGGTATTATAATCCAAATGATTTTTCTCATAATCCAAACGGATTCCGGCCGTAACCGACAAACCGTCTGTAAACAGATTGTTATACGTTGATTGATGATAAACTGCGCCTCCGTATGCAGGCGTTTTGAACAGTCCGGGAATGGGAATTTCAGAATCAACAACCTCAAACTTGGGCGCAGGCGGCATTTTATCTTTATTCTCTTCATAAATTTTATCAAACACAGGTTGCATAATTGTTTTAATTCCGTCGGTCCCCATCGTTGTTACTACGTTGGTTTCCAGATCCGTATAAAATCCGAAAATTCCGAACGACCACTGATAATTGTTTTTCGCATTGGATTTGAGCGTTAACTCTTCCGTCCAAGATTTTGCTTTCTGCCATTGATTCAACTTGAAAATATCCCTAGCGCTGTTATCCACATCCATTTTCATATCATCATCAAAATATTGAAATCCGGTAGTGGAATTGAAAAGAAGCGATTCGTTCTCGAATTTCAGATTCAAATAGCTTCCGGCGATTTTCCGGTCATAATTGCCCGGATCATTATAATTCGGCATTGCAATCGTTCCGTTTACATATTCTCCATAAGGAAACGCACCTTGACCGGACGCGTCGTAATTGGCCATCCATTGAGCAGTCCAATGTCGATCTATTTTCCAATCCAGACGGATTTTTGCTCCGGAAGACTCCGACGAATCCGCGCGTCTGCCGTCAAACCGATTCGTAAAATAGCCGCCCTTTTTATCGTAATATCCATTCACGGAAACACCTATATTTTGGGCGAGTAATCCGGCAGCCGAAATCTTCGCCCTGGAAAAACCATAATTCCCAACGCTTAACGAAACTTTCTTATACTGAGATTGAAGCGGAGAATAAGTCGCTATATTTACAATTCCGCTCATGGCATTCCTTCCGTAAAGCGTTCCTTGCGGACCTCTCAATACTTCGATCCGGGAAATATCCATAAAGTCGAAATCGAAAACCGATTTATCCTGATAAGGCATATTATCGACGTACATTCCAATGGATTGTCCTGTGCTTCTTTCTCCAATTCCACGGATATAAACCGGAACGGAAAGTTTGGATCCATAATCAGGAATAAAAAAATTAGGAATAATCAAACTTAAATCTTTGATGTGAACGATTTTTTGCCCTTCAATCATTTGAGGAGTAATAAAAGTTACCGAACCCGGCAGGGTTTTTACGGGATTGGTCTCTTTGGTGAAGCCGGATACAATAATTTCATCCAGATACTTCGATTGAATTGTGTCTTGAAAGATCTCGCTCCTGTTTTCTGCCTGAATTCCGAACAGATTCGCAGTGAACAACAAACCGATAATTATGTTTTTTTTCATTTTTGTATATTTTTAGAGGGTGCAAAGGTCAGAAAAAAACAAAAATGCAGTTAGGACTGTATCGAAAATAATTTGACTTTTTCAATCAATACTGTAAATAATATAAAAGAATTAACCGGAAAAATACGGGTATGGGAAGAGTTTTCAATAGGATAGAACATCGATTCCCATTGCTGTGTATTTTGCAGACGACTAATGTATATATAATCTGAGTTTCGGATAAAAAAACCGATGCCAATACGCTAACTGTTTATTTGCCAAAACTCAGGTTATTAGATTCCTTTTTTCCGTATCGCCGTTATTTCTTGCACCTGACGCTAAACAAGTAGTACTTATTGTAAGTGGCGCGATGCGCACTGGAGTAGCCATAGTACAGATGCCGACGCCATGCGACAGTGGTGCTACCGGCGCTACCGGACCAGAAGTCCGTGGTCGTGCCGTAATAGTTAGCGGTACCACCGTCAAGGTAGCCGACTAACAGCGCGTTGAAGCCGGTGCCGTCCTCCTTGCTTACGCCGTTAGTAATAGTATTGTTAACCTTCTTTGTAGAACTTTTCATTGAACGTCCCCACCAAGTCTGTACGGTATTTCCTTCACCCGGACGCCAGCCGGTCATACCTTTATACATTTCATCCCATGCGAATGGCGTTGTTTGTGAAGAATAAAGATCCGGATGAGATGCAATCTCTTCTTCCAATTGATTGAAATCGTAATCACTGGGGATTACCCAACCATCCGGACAAATCCCTTGCCGGTCGGAAGATTTATTCGGAAACGCATTTACAGCCTCTGTCGTTGC
>JAIRLY010000061.1 GCA_031259075.1 Dysgonamonadaceae bacterium
ATCCTAATGAAGTAGCAATGCTGAGCGGCTTTTTGGAAAAATAAAAAATACCGGTTAAGGCTAATGTCAATAATTTACGAAAAGGATACTTGGTTTCGCCTGCAAACCGGACCTCACGGTCGTAGTAGAAAGGAATTTGTTTAAAACCCATCCAAGACATCAAGCCCCTGATATATTTATTGCTTTCATCCAAATTATTAAACTGGTCTATCATTTTTCTGTCAATCATTCTAAAATCACCGGTATCAACAGGAATTTCAGTATTAGATAACCAACGCAGTAACCGATAAAAAATTTTAATAGCAGCCAGCCTAATCCATGGTTCACCGGATCTCCTCTTACGAACAGCATAAACGCCATGCGCATTTTCTGCTTTCATGAGCGCTAACATGTCCGGGATTATTTTCGGCGGGTCTTGCAAATCGGCATCTATAATTACCGCAATGTCGCCACTACAATAATTCAAGCCGGCCGTTATAGCAGATTGGTGCCCAAAGTTACGTGAGAAACCGAGTATTTTAACAGCCTTATCGGTTTTTGCCAATGTTTCAAGGATACGCAAGGTCGCATCTCGACTGCCGTCGTTTACAAAAATCAATTCGTATCCGTGGGAAAGTTTTTTCATTACTTCGGTAAGCTGCCGGTGCGTTTCGGCAATCACGGCTTCTTCGTTGTAGCAAGGGATGATGACGGAAAGTAACATATAAAATTATTTTATAAATGTATATACCACATTGCGGGCAAATGTCATTGCCCCTATCATTATTTTTCCTATAAAAAGTGTTGTATTAGAAATATCATATATTTTTTGCCGGCATAAAAAACTCCAATAATCTTTCAATATTTTTGCTTGTCGCCATCCGGCACTTGCGGTTACCGATGCGCTCACAATACGGAATAAAAACAACGGCTCATTGATGACAAATAAATTTCCATGAAGCAATATTTTACACCATAAATCAAAGTCGTTACAGTAGGTATAGTATTTATCTTCCGTTACGCCGGAAGTTTTACGCAATACATCTGTTTTTATTAGCGGCAATCCCGGCTCGCCGAAAATATTAGTGCCGTAAAGTACACTTCTGCGTATGGCTTTTTTGCCTTCTATTAACCCTTTTCCGGGAAAGTTTTTTGAGAAAATGCGTTTGCCGTTTTCGTTAATCACGTACTTGCTTGCCGTTACCATAACAATGTTTTTGCCTTCGTTGTCTTCAAATGCCCTCACTTGTTTTTCTATGCAGTCGGACGTTATCAAATCATCGGCGCAGAGCAGTTTCACATATTTTCCTTTGGCATACGAAAGCACATGGTTATAGTTACCCGAACAGCCCAGGTTGTGTTCGTTCACATATACCGTAATGCGCGGGTCGGTAAATGATTGCACTATTTGCAGGGTATTGTCTTTTGAACAATCATCGCACACAATGATTTCCAGATTACGGTATGTTTGCACCAGTACGGAACGGACGGTATCGCCGATAAATTTCCCGGCATTGTAACAGGGGATGCATATGGAAACCAAAGTGGCGCTTTTTTCTTTCATTTTTTATTCGTGCTATTTTAATGTTATGTTTTTAAAATTATCTTGACAACTCATGTTTAATAAATTTCATCCACTCCTCTTTTTTAGGCAGCTCTATCAAATACTTTGATACAAAAAGTTGATTGTCCATTCCGGCAGTTGCATATTTTACCAATTCATCGGATTTATCCGTACACAGCAAAATTCCTATCGGCGGATTATCGCCGGAATGCATTACATTGTGCCTGTAATAGGAAACGTAAGTATTCAACTGTGCAATATTTTCATGTTTAAAACGTTCATTTTTCAACTCTACCAACACGTGACATTTCAATATGCGATGATAAAAAACCAAGTCAACAAAAAAATATTCCCCATCTACTAATATACGTTTCTGCCGCGCTTCAAAACAAAAACCATAGCCTAATTCCAGTAAAAAATCTTGCAGTTGTGTAATCAAGGCAGTTTCTATATCTGACTCCTCCACTACATCTTTCGCCTTTAACCCCAAAAATTCAAATGTGAAAGGCGATTTTATAACATCATTAATCTCGGATATTTCTGCATTATTTTGAATTTGTGCAAATAATTTTTCGGGTGAAATGCTCATACCACAACGTTCAAAATATAACGTTTCTATTTGCCTTTGTAATTCGCGTACACTCCAACTTCCCTTTATACATTCTATTTCGTAAAACGCTCTTTTCAACGGATCTTGAATGGGAAACAATTGCACCAAATGGGTATAGGAAAGTTCCGACAAAATCTTTTCAGGTGGAACTAAAATTTGGGTATCGAAAGATTTGGCAATCGATGATTGCCAAATTTCAAAATCCTCATTTTCATTGTTTTGGAATTTGGCAATCGGTGATTGCTCAATTGAAAGCGCCCGGTTTTTATGTAAAAAATCAGGCATTATTTGCCCTATTTGCGGATAAACCTGATAGAATTTTCTAAATAATCTAAGATTTCGATAGGACAAACTTTTTTCTCTTAGAACATCCGCAATAGATTGCAACAGTTTTTCGCCATATTGCGCTCTGTCTTCGCCTTTTTGTTCAAATTCAAAAATATAGAATCCTATCAACCAATTCCGCACAGTCAAAAACCGGTTGATTGCTTTACCAGCGCCGCTTCGCAAAACGTCGTTAGTTTGTTGAATATAGGTTGTTAATTGTTTAAATTTCATGCTTACTTTCACTACCTAAGGCGACCATTAACCGGATTTGTGCCACCGATAAATTT
>JAIRLY010000075.1 GCA_031259075.1 Dysgonamonadaceae bacterium
GAAAGTCTGTACCTTGATTATTATCCGGCTATTAAAGACCTGAAAACAAACAGGCCTACACGCCGGGAGTTTCTGCAAATGTACGTTACCCCATTAAAAGACCGGAACGGACGCCCAAAGGAGGAAACGCGGAAATCAATCAAAGAAGATTATCCGAAAATGAAATACCAGCACAGCGAACGCGATATGGACACTATCCGCATTGCTGAAACTATACGGCACAACCGGCAGAATGAAATTGACAAGGCCGATATTTATACCGATACGGAAAAGGAAATCATTGCGGCCAAAAAGCGCAGTGAGGGTGATTTTCTGCAATTTTTCAGACAACTTGCCGGTGAGAAAAAACAGGCAAACGGCGACAACTGGTTTGCCGCACTTAAGCATCTGACCGCATACACGCAAAAGACGGATAAAAAGAAAACAATCCGCTTTTGTGATATTACGCTGCAATGGTGCGAAGGATTCAAGAATCATCTTTTGAACTATACGGTAAGAAGTGGGGGGACAATGAAAACTAACACCGCCGCCGCATATTTTATCAAACTTAAAATCGCTCTGAAAACGGCTTACAAATACGGCTATTTGCTGAAAAATATCAATGCCGACCTGAAAAGCATAAAAGAAGAAGAAACGCGGCGCGAGTTTCTTTCACTTGACGAGCTTAACGCCCTTGTTAGTACACCCTGTACAAATGAAACAGTGAAACGCGCTGCACTGTTTTCCGCACTCACAGGGTTGCGGCATAGTGATATTCGCAAAATGAAATGGGGCGAAATAGCAGAAACGAACGGACAATATACCCTGAAATATACCATACAGAAAACAAACAGGTATGATGAGCTTCCAATATCGGAACAGGCCGTCATGCTATGTGGCGAGCGCAAAACTCCCAATGAATTTGTTTTTGACGGCCTGGTTTATTCTGCTTATGCAAACAAAGCACTGTCACAGTGGCTGGGAGCGGCAGGAATCACGCGAAATATAACGTTTCACTGTTTCCGGCATACTTTCGCCACGCTGCAATTGGCAAGCGGAACACAGATAACCACGATACAAAAAATGCTTGCACACAAAAGCCTCAACACAACCCTCGTGTATGCCAAAACATTGGAGGAGGCAAAACGCGAGGCTGCGGAAAAGATTAAGTTAAATATTTAAATACAAAAGTTATGAATGTAAATTTTGATAAGACAGACAGATTGATTAGTTTAATTGAGGATAGTCTCAACAGGCTTTGCCCTGCACATTACCACGGGGTAACGAGGAAGCTAAAAAAGGGGAGTACACATGGCCAAAATTTCTACAAGGAATTGGTTGAAATTACCGAATCTAACAGGACGGAAAGCGAAAAACAAAATGAAAGAATTTTGGCTTTTGCCCGATACTATGATCGCGAAGGAGATATGGACTACGGGCAAGAGATGCTAAAAAGGCTTTTTGACAAAGAAGATACATTTAGGAAACTGACGAAAGCCCGCTGGCAAATATACCCATATCAATTCTCTAACTGGAGGATTCCTACAAGCGATAAAGAAGAATTAACGGCCTACATGTCAAGGTACTATGACAAAGACTCTTACGTAGATGTGATTGTTGATGCGATCCTCAAAGAGCCTCGACTGTCGGATATTGAGCGCGAATTTTGGGCAAACTGTCCGGACGCTTCAACCGCAGACTTCTTTCGCAATCTCTACCGCGAGAGGTGGCGCGATCATTTACATCGTGTTGAAATAGACGAGACCGGCCGCGAAATAGCCGATGAGGATCTCTGTGAGACACTTAGTGACTTGCGATTATGCGGTTTATTGAGTGAAGACGAGGATCTCACGGTTAGATGGGACTTATGCGATATTGCGGAGTCTGTAAACGCGTTGACGGAAGGCATAATTGCCTTATTTGGAAGCCCAGAATGCCAAACAGTTGCTACAAATGCAATAAACCCGGTGACAAGCAAAATCCATTTATCAAAGGAAAAAGGTGTGAAGATAGATTATATCCGAGTGATTAACTGTTTATACGAATTGGGATTTTTTAAAGATGACAAAGGGAACGATGTAACAAAGAAAGATGTATTTGCTGTATTTGGGGCAGCAGTCAACAAGGATTTATCCGATTATGACAAAGATTTAAGCCGCTCATTATCTGATAGCACCGCATTAGAAAAACATTTGAAAATATTTGATTTGATGAAAGAGAAAATGACCGGAATATTTAATGCCAAATAGAAAAAACTATCATAGGGTAAACATAGGGTAAACGATACCTCTTTTGCTTTACTTATTCTTTTGTGCCGTAATTCTCACGATGAGGGTTGCGGCTTTCTTTTTTCAATCCGTCGGAAGAAAGTAAAAACCAACAAGGCGGTGTATGAAAAAAAACAAGTATGAATTATTCGGAACTTACATTTGACAGATTGCCCGAAGCGGTGAGTTATCTTATTGGCAGGGTTGAATCATTAGAACATGCCTTGGAAAAGAAAAGCGAACAGCCGGACGCGCCCGTCGACCGTTGGATGAACATCGACGAACTGAAAGCGTATTTGCCCGACAAACCTGCACGGGCTACGATTTACGGCTGGGTAAGTCAGCGG